>URNE01000271.1 GCA_900549045.1 uncultured bacterium
AAATTATACATATTCAACAATAGCAAGACTGTTTTCATGATAGATTATTATTCCTAACAAAATCAAACAGAATGAAACAGACTATGGAACCGGAAACTCAACGAGCAGAACGCCCTGCACCGTTTACGCTGACGGACTCCCGTTCTGCTTTCTGTCCTTCCGGTCAACTTTTGATGCCTAAAAACACGCGGAGTATCTCGTCCGCGTGTTCTCAAGCAGCCCTGAACTCGTCCGGATGCGATGAAAGGTCATTATGCGGTTTGGAATAATATCCATGCTCAGCCCGCCGCTTCAGGCGCTCTGCTCACGCTCCTGATTGGCGATGGAGAAAACCGGTGCAATTCCTTTATCTGGACACCTCTTTCTGCGCCTTTTTGCCGCTGAGAAGAGCGGAGGGGTTGGCATCCAGCATCTGAATCAGCTCAGTGAGAGCATCAAGCGTATCGTTAAATTTCGCCATCGTGTTGTTGAACGCCCGTTCCGAATCGCGGAGGGAGTGTGCCGCATTGCGGAAGGAAGAGGACGTTTCCGGAATTTTTGATTCGGCGACAACTTTGTCCAGGCGTGCGGAAAGCTCTTTGATCTGTTCCAGAACGGCTGTTGTGCGGTCGGAAAGCTCTTCAAAGCGTTTCGGAGTGAATGCGGAATTCAGAGCGTGGATGGTGCGGGAAAGCTCGGAGGTGAGTTTTTCCGAATTTTCCAGCATCTTTTTCAAATTCGGATTGGAGAGCAACTCAGTTGCGCTGTTCAGGGTTGTATCGAGTTTTTCACTGATCTGCTTGTAGTCGATGGAGGCTATTTTTGCGATGGTTTCGGTGATTCCCGAACGCAGACCGCTCATCATGGATGGCTCGGAAGGGATGAAGAAGACGCCGTCTTTTCCGAATCCGTTCTTTGCAAAGGCGTTTTTCGGAGCCTGGCTATTCTCCTGATAATCGAGTTCGATGTATTTGAATCCGCTGATTCCGTTGAGTTCGAGACGGGCGCGGAGGCCTCCGGCGATTTCACGTTTCATGAACGAATAGAATTCGGGTTCGGTAATGGCAACGGCCTTCTGTCCTTCGGCAGGGTCGGTGTGCATCTTGCTGAGATTGATTTCCATATCCACGCGGATCAGATTGTTGGAAGTGGAAAGAGTGATGTCGGTCACTTTCCCGATGGGGACGCCGCGGTATTTCACGAGTGCGCCGGATTCCAGCCCCTGCACACTTTCCTGGAACTGGGAATAGACGGGGATTTTCGTGTTGACGAAATCGAAGAGTCCGAACACGATGAACATCATGCAGATCAGAATGAACGAAACGGACACAAAAAGCCCGAGTTTGAATTTGTCGGCTTCCATACTCATTTTTTCTCTCCTGTGTTGAGACGTCCCCGGTTGAGGAACAGACGCACTTTATCAATGGGACAGCTTTCCCGAAGCGCGGCGGGCGGACCGTTTGCGATGACGGTTTTCGTATCGCGGTCGAGGAACACCGCCCGGTCGGCGATGGAAAAGATGCTGTCGAGTTCATGGGTTACGATGCCGACGGCCGCACCGCTGCGGTCGCGGATGCTCCTGACGACGTCGTCCAGATTGGCGGAATTCAGCGGATCAAGTCCGGCGGACGGTTCATCGAGGAACAGAATTTTCGGGTTGAGAGCGAGGGCGCGGGCAACAGCCGCGCGCTTGATCATGCCGCCGGAGAGATCGCCGGGCATCATGTCTTCAGTGCCCTTCATATCGACCATTTCGAGTTTTTCGCTGACCAGACGGTTGATTTCTTCGCGGGAATGATCGGTATATTCCTCCAGAGGGAGTGCGATGTTTTCGCGGATGGTGTAGGAGCGGAAGAGCGCGCCGCCCTGAAACGCCACGCCGAAACGGCGCATGATGCGGCGTTTGGCTTCGCCTTTTGCATGGACGATGCTGTCGCCGTCAATCCGGATGTCGCCGGAACGGACGGGAAGGAGCCCGATGATCGCTTTGAGCATGGTGCTTTTCCCGCAGCCGGATCCGCCGAGCAGAGCGACAATTTCCCCGCTCCGGATCTCAAATGAAACATTCTGCAGAATGATCCGTTCGCCGTAACCGAGAGTTACATTTTCCACACAGACAGCCGCTTCCGCCATATCACACCGCCGATCCGTAGAAAATCAGGTTGAACATACGCGCCATGAGACAGTCAGCCAGGATAATCCAGATGATGCTCGTCACCACCGCCGACGTCGTCGCGCGTCCGACTCCGAGCGAGTCCTCTTTTGCATCGAATCCGCGCATGCAGCTGATTGCGGTGATGATGAACGCGAAGACGATGCTTTTCGTCAGGCTTTCGACGAAGAAGCGCGGAGGAACCCAGTAGATGGTCTGTTTGTAATATGCCACGGCGGACATGTCGAGTTCGAGGGTTCCGACGCACATTCCGCCGACAATCCCGAAGACGTCTCCGAAGAAAGTCAGCAGGGGCATCATGCAGATCATCGCAAGCAGCTTCGGGACGACGAGAAAACGCCAGAGGGAGAAACCCATTGTGTTCATGGCGTTGATCTCCTCGGTTCCTTTCATCGTCGCGATTTCCGCCGCGAAAGCGGAGCCGGCGCGTCCGGTCGCAATTACGGCGACCATGAGCGGACCGAGCTCGCGGACAATGGAGCAGCCGACAAGGGCGGGCAGGAAGGCGTCCGCTCCGTATTTATGCATCTGCACGGCCGACTGATAGCCGAGGATGAGCCCCATCAGCAGACAGATCAGCGAGCTGATGGGGAATGCGTTCGCGCCGCAGAGATTCATGTAATACAGAGTCTCTTTCCTGCGGATGCGGCGCGGTTTGCAGAGGGCGGAGGCAAATTCAGCAATGGTTTCACCGATGAAAGTGACAAGCCGCACGGAATCCCGGAATACGGCAAAGGCCGCCTCTCCGATCTGTACAATCAGTTTGTGCAGAGCCCCCTCCATGCATCGGCTCCGTTACAGGTTGTCCGCCTGCGAGGAGACGCGGGTAATGTGACGTGCGCATTCGCCGCGCTCGTTTTCCCCGATCTCGTATTCCAGAACATCGCCGACGTTGAGTTCATTGAAGTCGAGTCCTTCGAGGTCTTCCCAGAAGAAGAAAAGATTTTTCGGAGAAGGCTCGTTGGAGAGGAATCCGTATCCGTTTTTCAGCTGCAGAATGCGGCTGCATCTGCGGACGCCCGGAGTCTGGGCGACAACGGTCTGCATCGGCGCATCCGGATCGCTTCCGCTGTAGTGCGTGCCGCGGGAGGATTCGGGCTGAACTTCATCGTAGTTGGTCGGGATGGAGTGCGCGTAGGCGTCGTCCGCCGGAGCCGCGCTGCGCGGGACCTTGCCGGAATAGTCCTCTCTCGGCGTGCAGTTCGAGGAGTCGCGTCCGTTGTTCGGGACGAAGAGGGAGTTGATTTCTCCGGCGTCGAATCGGCCGTCCTGTCCGTCGATGACTTTGTGCATCCAGACGGGATAGGTGACTTCATTCATCATCTTTCCGGAAGTGGCGGTGTAGCGTTCGTTGCCGTTGTCGTCGATGTATTCGAAATCCCAGCCGAGAACCATGACGCGGGTTCCGAGAGCGTTGAGCTTGCGGACGAGAGGGACATAATCGCCGTCGCTTGCGATAAGGGCGACAATATCAAATTTTTTGAAGATGTTCAGTTCGAGAGCTTCGAGAGCGAGACTGACGTCCACGCCTTTTTCGCCGCCGCGGGTGACGGGAAGGTAATGGGTGACAACGCCTTCGCGCATCAGAATGTCGTCGAACATGCGTTCATTGAGCAGAATCTGGCGGGCGTTCGCCTCCATGGCGGGCAGACGTCCGCGGAAATAGTGACAGTCGACGATCTGGCAGAACTTGGCTTCGACGCCCTCGAAACGGCCGGCCAGGCGTTTGATGAAGTCGTGAAGACCGGAAATGCTCAGGCGGGATCTGCGTTCATGGGCATAGCAGTAGTAGTTGCTTACATGGTAAAAATAATTGCCATCGTAAAAGATGCCAATTCTCAGCAGATGCGAATCATACATGCGAAGTGTCTCCTTGTTCCGATGCAGCTGATAGAACCCGCTCAACGTTCCGGACGCACGGAAACCGTCTTTTCCCGAAAAGCTCTTCCGGTTCCGCTTTTCCGCGGGAACCGCATGAACAGCCGGAGAAATCCTGATTTCGGATACCT
>URNE01000272.1 GCA_900549045.1 uncultured bacterium
TTTTTTGCCACTTTCAATGCATTTTCTCTCTTTGTACAGCTCAAAACAAAGAGATTTTTCAAAAAGGGAAAATTTTCATTTGCAGAATTCATTTTCCGAGCTACATTATATACAATAAGGCAGGGACCACGAAAATTCAAGCGAAAGAGTGAAAAAATGTCAACAATACCCAATGTTTCGGCAGCCATCTATATCGGAGCCTATTCCGCGCAGATGCTGATCGCCCGCATGAAACCGGAACTCAACTCTTTCGAACTTGTCAACCAGTTTACAACCCTGACCCACATGATGCAGGACTGTTCGGAGGACGGCATTGTCTCGGAAACGGGGATGCAGCGGCTTTTCCATGTTCTGCGCGAATTTCATCAGACAGGACTGCTGGAGGGCGTCTCCGTTTTCTATGTCGCCGCGACTTCCTCGCTGCGTTCGGTGACGAACCGGAGTTTGATTCTGCTCGGCTGCCAGCGCGAATTCGGCGAATTCCCGCGTCTTCTCAGCGGACGCGACGAGGCACGGCTGAATTTCATCGGCGCAATCTCCGACGCGATGGCGAACATGCCCGTCATTGCGTTTTATCCGGGATTCAACAATATCTGTCTTGCTTATGGAACGGCTTCCCGGATCGACGCCGCATTTGAGCTTGATTTCGGGATCAGCGACATCAATGAACGGCTGGAGAAACTCCGCCGCATGATGTTCCGTCCCTTCCGCGTCGCCGCACTTCACCGCTATGTGACGAAGCATCTCGCCGGATTCTCCGCCGACTATAAAAAATGGCGCGAATCAATTGTCATCGAGCCGGAATTCATGGCGATCGGGCCGGTGCCGATGGGCTGTCTCGCCCTTCTGACGAAACAGCCGGTGTTCGGAACAGTGGATTCCATTTCGGCGATTCCGCAGACGGCCGCATCGCTGACGGAGATGAGCCGCTCGCTGGTTCTCCAGCCGCCGGAGGCGCCGCTCAGACAGCCGGGGATCGACCGGGAGATGGCGCCCGTTCTCGCGGCGGGAATGATGACGCTCCGCTGTGCGCTTGAGCTGACCGGAAGCTATGAATTCCGCGTGACGCCGTTCGGAGTCTGTGCGGGGATGCTGAAATCTCCCTCCTGGCTGTTTACGCAGACCAATGTGTAACGGAATCAGAGAAAGAAATCTTCCAGATATTTTCCGCGGTCGGAGTGCTTGCGGAGCTTTTCGAGCGTTTTCAATTCCAGCTGGCGCACCCGTTCGCGTGTGACGTTGAAGATTTCGCTGACTTCAGTCAGCGTTTTGCAGGGGCCGCCGTCGAGTCCGTAGCGCATGTTGAGCACCAGTTTTTCCCGTTCGGAAAGCTGACTGATGGCGGCGGTCAGACGGCGCTTCAGCATTTTGCGCGCAAGCGACTTCATCGGGTCGTCCGACAGCTTGTCGCTGAGCAGATTCTCAATAGTGAAATCCGGGTCGTCCGCGGACTGCGGAGCCTGGAGCGAGATGCACTGCAGGGACATTTTCTTGATGGCGCTGACGCGTTCCCTGGGAAGTTCCATGACCTGCGCGAGCTCCTCGGTCGTCGGTTCGGTTCCGTGGAGCTGAATATAATTTTTTTCCGCGATGTTCATTTTGCGGATGGTCGAGAGCATGTGGATCGGCAGACGGATCACGCGGGACTGTGCGGAGAGCGCCCGCGCCACGGCCTGGCGCACCCACCATGATGCATAAGTGCAGAAGCGGTGTCCGAGCTTGTAGTCGAACTTCTCAAGCGCTTTCATGAGTCCGAGGTTTCCCTCCTGGATCAGGTCGCCGAACGGAAGCCCCTTGTGCTGATAATGTTTCGCAATGTTGATGACGAGGCGCAGATTGGTCTCGAGCATCCGGAGTTTCCATCGGTCGATTTCCCGGCGCAGCTCCGCCATCCTGCGGGTCAGGGGGATGATCTCTTCCACGCTCATGAGAACGGTCTGTTCCAGGTCGGCGGCGGAGAGACGCTCCGCGTTGAAGTTGTCGAGATAGCGGTCGATGACGTCCATCCATTCCAGCAGTTTTTCGAGTACGGCGGGATGACGGTTGAGAATGGCGAATCCGTCCGCCCGGAGCCTTGCGAATTCGTCGCGAGAGACGACTCCGTAGACGGTGCGCATCTGTCCGATTGCGGCGGAGATTCTTGCGGACCACTCCTTGCGGCTGACCGGATTGTCGGGCAGGGGGGCGTTGTCCCGCGAGGAGGCAGGGAAAATGTCGGCGAAATCCGTTTCGGGATCGGCGAGCAGTTTGAGGTGTTCGTCGTAAACGAAAGCGAACTGATAGACCGCTTCCCGGAGCTGGCTGATGTTTTCGTCGATCTGTTTCCAGAGGTCGAGTTCCTCTTCGGCGGAGAGCTGGGGCATTTCGCCCATTTCGCGGAAGTAACTGCGCAGGGCGTCCTGTTCCTCTTCCTGTGCGGAGCGCTTTTTGTCGGGAACTGTTTTTTCGGTGTTTTCCGGAAGCTGGTCAAAGCATTCACGCATGGAGCGCACCTCCCTTGCCGGCGGCGGAGGCATGACCGGAATATCGTTTTTAACAGGTCGTGACATCAAAAGTTCTCCGTAATCAGAATAATATTAGCTCTTTTTCGCGGAAAGTCAAGCGGATTCTAAAAAATAGAGACCCTGTTTTCTGCAAAAAGTTCCTGTTTCAGTTTTTCGCCAGATTCCGGTTGACGGGGGAGAGCTCTGCGCTTTTCCAGATGGCTTCGATTTCGGCGCAGACGGGGTCGGTGTCGTCGAGCCCTTCATCCGGCGCGGGGTCCTGGAGGGCGCGCATGATCCGGACCGGGGTGATGTCCTCCGGCGGAAGCGCGACCTGAAAGGCGTCGCCGCGCTCGCTTGGCGCGACTTTGACGAGGATTCCGGCGTCGCAGAGCTCATAGAGCAGAAGACGCGTCGTACGGACCGGGATTTCGAGTTTGCCGGAAAGCCCGGTGTCTGTAAGCGGCGGCTGCTGATTGAGAAATGCGTGGGCGCAGGCGCGGACGAGTTTGACGGCGTAAACCGTTTTGCGCCGGCTGCCGACGGAGCCGTCGCCCGGCGTTCCCTCGTAGGAACTGACGTTCTGGCAGGCGAATGCGATTTCCGCTCCGAGCAGAATGAAAGTCCAGCTGATCTGCAGCCAGATCAGAAACAGCGGAAGCGCGGCGAAGCTGCCGTAAATGGCGTTGTATTTTGCGACATTGTACTGAAGAGCGAAGCAGAGATATTGCGCGATGTAGTAAAGAACTCCCGCAATGAATCCGCCGGTCAGCGCGGGGATGATCCGCACGCGCGTGTTCGGGATGAACATGTAGATGAAGGAGAAGATCAGCCATGTGGTGACAATGGGAAGCGCGCGGCTGGAGAGAGCGAGAAGCGCGTTCATCGTGTCGGAAATGCCCGGAATTGTGTTGACCATTTCGCTTAGCCGGACCGTGGTGTAGACGGTTGCTCCGGTCGTGACGATGATGATGAGCGGGCAGAGCAGAACGATTGCAAGATAGTCGCTGATTTTGCGGAGGATGGCACGTCCGGTCTTTACTCCCCAGATGTCATTGAGCGATTTTTCGATCTGCATCATCAGGCGTATTGTGACATAGAGGAGGGCGATTGCGCCGATTCCGGCGATGAGCCCTCCCTTTGTGTTCTCCAGCAGGTTGTTGGAGAACGTAATGATTTTTTCCGCCACTTCCTCTTTTCCGGCAAATGTCCCGCGGAACCAGGTCTCAAGCCGCGCATAGAGCCCGAATCCTTTTGCGATTGCGAAGGCGAGGGCGGCGACGGGGACGATCGCGAGGAGCGTGTAGTAGGTCAGCGCCGAGGCGTGAAGCATGCAGTTGTTCTTGAAGAAACAGCGGACGGAAAGCACGATAATGCGCAAAGCGGAGACGAGTCCGCGCAGAAACGGAGAAAAATCCGCCGTGCGGAGTGTCCAGATTCCGGATTTGAAGAAGTTCAGCATGTCAGATTTTTCCTTTGTTTTTCAGGGAGAACCTTTGGAAATATACACCGCATTCGCCTTTTTTGCAATCTTTTATGCCGGAAAAGGTTTGACGATGTGCCTTGGCAGGTTTCCTGTTTTTCCGAAGTTTTCCATTTTTTTTATTTTACCCTCTTGACTTTTTTGCAAAACTTGATATAATATATAGTTAAGCGGTTAAGCAATGTGTTTCCT
>URNE01000273.1 GCA_900549045.1 uncultured bacterium
AGTATAAAGAAACAAAGCAACTCAAAGGGAGGAATTTATCATGAGCCAGGAAGATTTACAGAAACTTCAGAGAGATATTGTGGAGGCCTCGGCGTTCATCCGTCCGCTGAAAACGGAAATGAGCCGCATCGTCGCCGGCCAGAGCGAGCTGATCGACCGGCTGATCGCCGCCATGCTCGCGGATGGACACGTTCTGCTGGAAGGGCTCCCCGGGCTTGCCAAGACCCTCGCGGTCAAAACCCTTGCACAGAGTCTGAACGGCAAGTTCGCGCGAATTCAGTTCACGCCCGACCTGCTGCCCGCCGACGTTGTCGGAACAAACATCTACAATCCGCAGGAACACACTTTCGCGGTCAAACAGGGACCCGTTTTTGCAAACATCGTCCTCGCGGATGAAATCAACCGCGCGCCCGCAAAAGTGCAGAGCGCCCTGCTGGAGTGCATGCAGGAAAAACAGGCGACCGTCGCCGGAACCACGCTCAAAATGCCCGAACCGTTCCTCGTTCTCGCAACGCAGAACCCGATCGAGCAGGAGGGAACCTACCCGCTGCCGGAAGCACAGATCGACCGTTTCATATTCAAGCTGAAAATCGACTACCCGAACCGCGAAGAGGAACGCCTTGTCGCGGAGCGGATGGGACATCCCGAGTGCATGCCGCACGCCATGCCCGTCGCGAAACTCGAAGATATCGCGAACGCCCGCAAATGGGTCGACAAAATCTACATGGACGAGAAAATTCTCGATTACATCCTCGATATCGTCTGGGCAACCCGTCCGAACCACCGCTCCGAACTCTCGCAGCGGCAGTCCGGAGCAAAACTCGACGACATCGCGCCGATGGTCGAAGTCGGGGCCTCGCCCCGCGCCACAATCGCGCTCGTCGTCGCCGCCAAAGCCATGGCGTTCATGGAGGGACGCGCCTATGTGGTTCCGCAGGACGTCAAGAGCGTCGCGCACGATGTGCTCCGTCACAGAATCATTCTCTCGTACGAAGCGGAAGCCGAAAACCGGACGCAGGATGACATCATCACCGGCATTCTCAACGAGCTCAAGACGCCTTGATCCGGTCCCCCGGATCGGAAAGGAGACGGAATATGCTGCCGAGAGATCTCATAGCAAAAGTCCGTAAAATTGAAATCCGCACGAGGAAACTCGTCGAGGACCTGACCGGCGGAGCATACCACAGCGTCTTCAAGGGACGCGGCATCGAATTCAGCGAAGTGCGCGAGTACACGCCCGAAGACGATGTCCGCGACATTGACTGGAACGTCACCGCCCGCATGGGCGCGCCTTACATCAAGAAGTACGCGGAGGAACGCGAACTGACCGTCATTCTCGCCATCGACGCCTCCGCTTCGCTGTTCTTCGGATCAGGCGATGAAACCAAGCGCGAAAAGGTTGCCGAAACCGCCGCTCTGCTGGCGTTCAGCGCCATCCGCAACCACGACAAAGTCGGGCTGCTGGTCTTCACCGACCGCACCGAACTCTGGCTGCCGCCGCGCTCCGGACGCGCACACGTGCTGCGTCTGATCCGCGAACTTCTCGCCTTCCAGCCGGAATCGCGGAAAACCCGCATCGGAAACGCCATGGATTCCCTCATCCGGAATCTCAAGAAACGCGCCGTCGTCTTTCTCTTCAGCGACTTCATCGACAACTCGCCCTACGAGCGGTCCATGAAGATCCTGAACCGGAAACACGACCTTGTCGCCGTCCGCGTGCTCGACCGGGAGGAACTCGCGCTTCCCCCGATGCCCATGCTTGAACTCGAAGACGCCGAAAGCGGAGAAACGCTCTTCTTCGACGCCTCGTCCGCGGCGGAGCGCAGCCGTTACGCCCGGAACGCCAACGCGGAACTCGCCGCGGAAGAGGAGACGTTCAACCGCGCCAAAGTCGACCTCGTCGACGTGCGCTGCGGCGAAGACATTCTCAAGCCCCTGATGGCGTTCTTCCGCCGCAGAAAGCTGAGGAAGGGATAACGAAATGAAAAACAAACAGGCATTTTTACAGAAATTTGTACGGGGCGTGCTGCTCCTTCTTCTGCTCCTCGTGCTCTGCGCCGCCGGAACCGGAATCGCAGCCGCGGTCAAATACCGTCAATGCGCTCACTCCGCCGACCGCGCAGAAATAGCAAAATCCGCGGAGCTGACCGCCGCTCGCGATGTTCCCATCGGCTCGACCGTCGGCATTTCCGCGGAAATCCGCGCCCCGTGGGGACGCGCGCTGACGGAACTTGCCGTTCAGCCGGGCAAGAACTCCCAGCTTGTCGGCACGCCTTCGTTTGAACGTATCAAAACCGGTTGGGGATTCGTCGTCTGGAAACTGAACGCAACCGTTCTCGCCTACCGTCCGGGCGAAATCCCGGCCGGATCCATCACCGTGCAAATCGAGGGAGGAGCGGAGAAAAAGCAGGAACTCAATCTCGCGCTTCCCGCCTTCACGGCAAAAGCGCTCGCCGTTGCGGCGGACGAAACGCCCGGAATCGCCGGGCGCATCGAACATCCCGTTCCGCCGGAAAGAGTTTCGATGAAGTGGACTCTCGGCGCAATTGCGGCGGTGCTGATTTTCGCGGCGTTCTGGTACATGCTGTACCGCCGTCACGCCCGCCGTTCCACCGTTCCGCCGTGGACCTCCGCGCTCTCTTCGATTGCGCGGATCCGCGACGATCTGCACAGCGGTTCCTCCAACGCGGCAAATGCGATTACGCGCCTCACCGACGTTGTCCGCGGCTATCTCGAAGTCCGTTTTCATCTGCGGGCGGAGCACCAGACGACACGCGAATTTCTGGATGAAATTCATGCGGGCGGACCGCTGGAACAGACGCAGCGGGAGTTTCTCAAAGAGTTTCTCGCTTCCGCCGACATGGTGAAGTTCGCAAAAGCTCCGGCCGACGTCATGGCATTTGACGAGGCCGCCGCGCGAGCGGAAACGCTCGTACGGGAAACGGCCGCAACGGAAAAAGAGGGAAAGGAGAAGAGCAAATGACATTCATGTATCCCTGGCTCCTTCTGCTCGCAGTTCCGGTTCTGCTTGCGGCGCTGTTCGCATGGAAACGGAAACAGCCCTCCGTGCGCGTCCCGTCGCTGAATGCGGCGAAAGCGTCTTCCGGAACCCGGCGCAGAATCAACTGGAAGCGCGCGGTTCCGTTCCTCTGCCATACGGCGGCAATGCTTCTGCTCGTCATCGCGCTGGCGCGTCCGCGCGAAGGACTGGAGCAAATCCGCCGCCGAGCGGAGGGAATCGACATCATCATCGCGCTCGACTTGTCCGGCAGCATGTCGGCGGTTGACGTGCCGAAAAACATGACCACCATGTCGCAGGTCCGCTCCGCGCTCGACAAGGGGACGCTGAAAAACCGAATTCAGACCGCGAAGGCGGAGATTGCGAAGTTCATTCAGGAACGCCCGAACGACCGCATCGGTCTGATTGCGTTCGCGCCCCTGCCCTACATGGCGTGTCCGCCGACCCTCGACCACGCGTGGCTGATTGCGAATCTCGACAATCTTGACGCGGGCATGATCGGCGACAAAACGAACATTGCGGGTCCGATCGCCTCCGCCGTTCAGCGGCTGAAGGATTCGAACGCCAGGCGCAAGATCATCGTGCTGTTCACCGACGGCTCGAACAACGTCGAAGCCAAGCTGACTCCGCTCCAGGCGGCGAAAATGGCAACGACATTCGACATCACCGTCTACACGGTCGGCATCGGCTCGCAGGTTTCCGTCGCCCCGGTCGAAACGTTCGCCGGACGCAGCTATCAGCAGATTCAAAGCGATTTTGACGAACGGCTGCTTCAGCAGATCGCCGCCGACTCGGGCGGCCGCTACTACAAAGCGGAAGATTCCGACAGCATGGCCGCCGCAATGAAGGAGATCGATTCGCTGGAAAAGACCTCGTTTGAACAGCAGACGCTGGTCAACTGGCGGGAACTTGCGCCGTCGTTCATCACGGCGTCGCTGATTCTGCTTCTGCTTGCGTTCCTGCTGGAAAACACCGTATTCAAACGCATTCCCTGAGTTCTGTCCGGACCGCTCCAGCGAAGGAGCGGTCCGCCTTTTTTCCATTCAGTCTGATTGCTTTTTTTTAATCTTTTCGTCACCAGTTTTTAATCTGTTCGCCATATTCCCGCCATATCGCAGTGCTAGAC
>URNE01000274.1 GCA_900549045.1 uncultured bacterium
TCGAATGGCTTCCTTTATGGGGCGATCGAGCATGCCGGTCGACTTGAAGATATCGTACATCTTCTGGTTTGCCATGATGTCCGGTTCCGATACCCCCTCGAAATAGATACCGTCGCGTATGCCATGAACGAAATCGGTAATGGAGTTGATGCCGGCTGGACCGATTAAGTTCTGTATGGAACCGAACCACTGATCGATTGTGGAAAGGTACTCCGGGGTGAGCGGCGGGATGCTCTTCATCGTGCCATCGAAATTGATTGGGTTGTGCGCATCGTTGTGCATTTCAGCTAACAAGGTGATAAGTCCGCCTTTAGTGAGGTTGCTGTCGATGCTGTCAAAATGGAAATCCGCGGTCTTGCCGGCGTGCGAGAGCGTGACGCTAAGGTCGCTGTCTGAGAGTTTGACGGCATCCATGCGGATTTCCGAGAGGAGTTTCACAGGGTTCGGCATTTCGTAAATTTGCTTGATTACGGGAGGAAAGAGGTCTACATTCTTCGGCGCAGTCTCATCCGCAAGCCAATTGCTCACATATGGAGCAAAAGGATCGACTTCGGCGCGGCTCGGGTGGCCGGGAAGCGAGTCAAGTGCCTTGATGGCGTCTAGGCGTCCGGTCGAGACTGCCCAGATTTTCGCAAGTGCGAGTAATTCCTCAGGATGGGATTCTATACGGGTTCTGAAAGCAAACGGATTCATAGTTTTACCTCGTTCCGTTCAAAAGTCGGCCGGAAGGTCGGTGTCAAGCACTTCGCAAGGACGGTCGAATTCCTTCTCGTCCATATCGAACTCATATCGAGCGGCTGAACCGTCCCTTGCCGTTGTGGCTTTGTCTGAAAGACCGACGGGATGGTGTTCCAGATCATCAAGACTTTCCACCGGCATTGCGGTGTCAACATTCTTGAAGTTCCCGTTCTCCTTGAGAATGGAAACGCGTGCATCGAGATCGTCGTTGCCGCTTGCAATCATGTTGTCGCGGAACTCCCTGTCGAGAGGACGTTCCCAAAGCCTTGAATCGCCCATGATGACGGACTGCACGTTGAATTCTGTCGGTGCGATATCCTGTGCTTTGAGCTTTTCCCGGATATCCTCCTTGACCCATCTGACGCTGGCGTCCTCGATAATCTCAGGGTCAGCAGCCTCATGGGCGCATCCGAGATCGCTGAAGTACTTTCCGTATGACCACGAGGCCGTCGCGCGATCATAGTCTGTAGCCACGCAAAACGGCTGCGCGTTGCCCGGCTGGAAGAGGAGTGCCGTGCCGTCTTGGAACTGCTCGAGGACGATGTTGCCCTTTGTATCGATAGCGCCTAGGGCATTCATCATTTTTTTCTGCTGGTAATTGCTGCTCATATGATTTCTCCTTTCTTTGGTAGGGTCTTGAGAAATCTTTTGTAAGATTCTACCACTTCACATCTTGCACGGTCGGGGGAACGTGGCAATTTTCCGTTCCCCCGTGTTTTCAGATCGTCTAAGCTGTCGCGACCGCTGATGTGCAATGGGTTTCGTAATACTCGTTGGCCCGTTCCGTTGCCTTGCTCCATTCCTCCTTGAGGCGGCTTGCGTTCTCCACGTCAGACGTCATGCAGGCATGTCCCCAGAGTGACCGTGCCTTCGAAACGGCTGCCTCAAGGTCCCTGAAGGTCGGATCGGTCGCGGCAAGTGTCAGCCGATCGTTCTTTGCCTCCGTTGCGGCCCTGAGATCCGAATCTTGACCACTTGTAGCCTTGGTGGCTGTCGTTGTTCGAATTTGCCGTGCGCCATGGTTTGCGGACTGGATACCGTCCGCGGAACCGGATTGCAAAGACAATGCGCGGGATTGCCTTTTCTTTGGTTGTCCTTGCGCTTCTGGTCGAATTGACAGCGTCGCTCGGAGGACGGCGGAGGGCGTACAGCGCGGATGTTTATCTGAAACATACGGCTGAGCTGATCGACTGGTTCCGGCGCGAGGATATGCGCGGACAGACGGTTCTTGCAAACTTCACGATCGGTCCTATGCTGATGGCGTACAGCGGAACGAATCTGGTTCTTCAGCCGCAGTTCGGCATGGAGCCTATCCGGCGTCCGGTGGAGGAATACCTGAATATTTTCTATCATCAGAACGAGCGCGCACTGAGCGGTTTCTGTTCGCGCTACGGCGCAAAATACTTCATCTACGACCACGGCTCGCTCGGTCCGCTGCATCCTTATTCAAGCGCGTATATTGCGAATGCGGTAAACATCCGCCGCACCGCTCCGGCATACCGGATGTATTATGAAGCACGGAAAATGACGGATTTTTATCCCGTCACTCCTCCTGCCGATCTGCGGGATTTGAGCGTAAAATATACGGTTTTCCGTGTCGTCACTTTTGACGAACGCATGGAGGCGATCGGAATTCTGAACCGTGCGGAGAAAGCATTGAGGGAACGCAACCGCGCGGAGGCGTTGCGTTTACTGAAGAAATCGCTGAATCTGGATCCCTGTTCGGCGGAGGCGCGGATCCTGTTTCGCCGCCTGTGCGGAAGAATGCCGCGGATCGGGCTTAAAGACGTGCAGTAAAAAACAGTCGCGTCATTCTCCGGCGCGACTGTTTTGACGGATTGACGGTTTATTTGACGGAGATTGCCTTAACGGAGTTCCTTTTGATGGCGTTCTGAATGAATTCATTCATGCGCTTGTAAGCAAGACCGCCCGGAGCGCCGTGTCCGCCGGTCGGGGTGGTCTGAATGTGCTTCACGATGTTTTTCGGCAGATTGTTGTATGCCGCGTAAACCGAGGTTGGAGCGCAGACGAAATCGACGAATCCGGTGTAGAAGTAGGTTTCGCATCTGATGCGCTTGGCGAAATAGACGTGGTCGTAATATTTGACGGCGTCAATGACTTCCAGATCGGCGTCGTTGAGATTCTTCTTGTTTACATAGCAGGGCCATCCGGGGCGGCGTCCGGCGAGCCGTCCGGCGTGGTCGCCGAGCGCGGGGACTCCGGCATTGCAGAAGGTGACCTGCGGATCAAGCGCGGCGGCTACGATTGCCTGAGCGCCGCCCTGGCTTCCTCCGTGCACGACCAGCGTCTTGCCGTCCCATTCGGGCAGGGATTTCACGTAATCGAGCGCCCGCATGACGCGGAGGAACATATCCTTGAAATAAACGGTGTCGCGGTTTTCCTTGCCCTGCGTGCGGTATCCCCTGAGCACGCCTTTGTTGAGGTTGTCATAGTACTCTTTCGGCTGTCCGTTGAGGATTCCGTGCGCGTTGACGTCAAATGCGATGCGGCTGGAGCCTCCTTTCAGGTTTTTGTATGCGGAGCGGACTCCTGCGCCGTGGAAGGAGACTGTCGCGGGAAGAGAGCCTTTCTTTGCGTTTTGCGGCATTGTGAGGTAACCGGAAACGGGCGCCGGGCCGGCGCATTTGACCTTGACGTCGTAGCAGACAACGTTATCCTTGTATTTTTTCGGGACGGGGACTTCCACGCGTTCGGCTTCGACTGGAATCTTGTCGAGAAGTTCGCGCTGCGCCTTCCAGAACGCGTCAAAATCTTTGGGTTCGGGGGCGGATTCGGTTATTTCGAGCGGGTCGACCATTGCGCCGATTTCCGCTTTCAGGTTCACGTTCTTTCTTTTCGGATTTTTCAGTTTTTTGCCGTCCGGTCCGATCGCGAAGACTTCAATGGAGACCCAGCCGGGTTTGTCGAGTTTTGCTGTTGCTGTGAGCTGTTTGTCGGATTTCGCCTCAAGAAATTTGTCCCAGTTTCCGTTTTCGGAGAGGCGGTAGCTGAGTTTGAGTCCCGGCGCCGGCTTGCCGTCCTTGAGCAGTTCCGCGGTGAAAGTGATTGTTTCGCCCTTTTTGTAGATGGCGTCCGGTTTGTCGGTTGCGATGCGGAGCGAATAATTTTCGATTTTAGGTTCTTCTTTTTTAATCGGCTCTTTTTCCTGAGCGGTGAGCGGAAGAGCCGTTCCGCAGAGCATCAAAGCCGCGAGCACGGACGAACGGATCATGGAATGTCGCATTTGAATTGCCTCATAATTAATTGCTGGTTTATATAACGTAACGCATCACGGGAATTTTTGCAAATGGAAAATTGCAAAAAATAAAAAATGTGCTAAATTTTCCGTATAACGGGAGCACACATGATGGAACGGAAATCAAAACGGAATCAGAC
>URNE01000275.1 GCA_900549045.1 uncultured bacterium
TCCATTTCATCGTTACGTCTTTTTCTAGACCGGCGGAGATTTTCAATGTGAAGCGGGAAAAGGGAAAATTCTGCCTCATTACCGGTCTGTCATCCACCCGCTCCCGACGGACAAAGTGGACTTGGAGAAAACATTCACCATCGGATACAGCGGTCCCCTTGCCTATCGCTGGGACTGGGGAAAATCCAGATTCGATTTTCTCTCCATGGAGAAAAGTTTTGCGGAAACATGCAGGGAAGTGCGCCAGCAGGGAATCCGCCTGCTCCGTCTTCATGACGACAACTTCGCTTGGCCGGACATTGAACCGGAACCGGGAAAATTCAAGTTTGATGCACTTGAAAGTCTCTGGAAAAATGCGGATGCCAACGGACTGGAAGTGCTTCCCGTTCTTGGAAAAGAAGCGTTCCTGTTCCTTGAGAAAAGAGACCAGTTTGCAAACTGGTTCCTGCGCAAAGACTCCGACACCCGTCCGGCATGCAACGGCAAACTGAGCGGACGTCCCCCCATGAAGGCGTGGGAACGCTACTGCCGGGCTCTGTTCCGCCAGTTCAAAGGACGCATCCGCTATTATGAAATCATCAACGAGCCCAACCACCTCCAGCCGAAGGAATACGTCCCGTATCTCAAGACGGCATTCGAGGTCGCCAGAGAAGTTGATCCGTCCATAAAAATCGTCGGGCTGTGCTCCACCGGAGATCTCGGCGGACATCTGACGAAATTTCTGGAAGGCTGCGGCGAACTGGGAGCGTACCAGTGGTGCGATATCGTTTCATTCCATCCGTATGACGCCCAGCTCGACAACTGGCCGGTATCCGCGGAAGAACAAATCCGGCAGGTTCGGAAAATCGTCGACAGGTTCCGTCCCGGCCTCCCTCTCTGGAACAGCGAACTGTACTATGTTCACTCCAGGGAAGAGCAGAAAGTTCTCAGCAACGCCGGAAACTGGATCGATCATGGAAGAATTGTTCCGAAACAGGTCGTAAAACGTTACCTCATTGATCTCGGCAACGGACTTGCCGCATCCATTCCGCTTCACGGCTCCCAGGTCATGCATAAAATGCACACGCATTGCGATTACGGAGCCCCCTGGAGTGAAGCCCGCTATGTTTCCAGTGCGATTGCGGCGGCAGGCAATGCATTCGCATTCTTTCTGGAAGGCGCCCGGCCGCTTCGCCGTTTGAACGCTCTGCTTACCGGAATCAACGGCTATGAATATCAGACCCGCAGCGGCGAAAAGCTCGCGGCGCTCTGGGCGCTGGAGGACGACGGCGTCTTTTATCTGGAGTTCCCCGAACAGGCGGAACTCTACGATCTCTACGGCAACCGGATCAAAGGAGGCAAACACACACTCACAACAGAACCGGTTTACCTGAAGGGAATTTCACCGGAAAAACTGAAAATCCGTCCGGCTCTGCCCTACAAATTCTGCGGAACCACATGGACTATGCAGAATGGACGCCCCGCCCTCGCGGTCGAAGTCCTCAACAACGGCAAAACACCCGTCGAAGTCAAATGCAGACTTCAGGGATTGTCCGCATCTGCGCAGACTCTGAAGCTGAACGGAGAGAGCAGCGACTGTTTCCTGTTTCCCGTTCCGGCCGAAACAAAACAGGTCGGCATTCTGCTCGCCGCGGAAGGGAAACAGCAGAAATTCACCGTAACGGCAGCTCCGAAAAAGGTTGTCCGCGCCGGCGAAAAGCTGATGCTCGGCAAATCGGCGGAGTGCATACTGACGGTAACGGAACAGGCGCTTGTCATAGATCTGTCTGTCCGCGACAAAAAACGCGGTCCGCGTATTGCGCATCAGCCCTGGACCGGAGACTCCGTTGAGCTCTTCCTTGACGCAGCCCCCGACAAGCGGCTTGACTTCCCCTATTACACGCCCTCGACGTACCGTCTTTTCCTGATGCCGGCGAGCGCAAACGGTCTTCCGGCAGAAGTTTCCTCTTCCGCCAATCTGAATTCAAAACAGATTAAGTGGAAACTCAATGATTCCGGCACGGACTATCAGTTCCGTCTGGAAATTCCCTGGAGCGCTCTCGGACTGAAAAAAGCCGCTCCGGTTGCCTTCGACTGCAAGGTCAACGACGCCGATGAAAACGGCAAAGTGCGCTCCGTCATCTGGGCGGGCAACAATGAAAACTGGAAATACAGAACCAACTTCGGGAAACTGGTTCTGGAGTGAAAACAACCTTAACACTGGAGACATTTTAAATGAATATTCAGCCGCTGATCGACAAAATCGCCCTTGCGGTGAAACAGCATGCCATCCCCGGCCGGCCCGGCTCCTACAGCCGCTTTCCCGGAGGGGAATCCAATGAGTACGGCTGTGCCGATGCCGCAAATATCCTGTATACAATCGGACATTTTGAACGCGATCCGGAACTGCGCGCCGCCACCGTTGCGGTACTTCGCAAATTTCAGGATCCGGAAAACGGACTCTTCCGCGAGACAACGCATCACCCGTATCACACAACGGCTCACTGCGTTGCGGCGCTTGAACTCTTTGACGCCGCTCCGCTTTACCCGCTCAAGGCCCTTGACCCCTACCGCACCCCCGAAGGAATCGTAAACAAACTCGAATCCTTGAGCTGGATCGGCGATCCGCGTCTGCACGGACATGAGGGCTCCGGAATCTATGCTGCACTTTCCATCACCGGGCTCACGGACTCCGCATGGAAAGACACCTATTTTGGCTGGCTCAGTGAAAACTGCGATCCGGATTTCGGACTCGGCAGAAAAGGTATGGTGAACGTTCAGCTTCAGACCGCCTATCACCTGTTCGACTGGTTCCACTACCTGTTCAATTTTCATGCGGCGAACCGTCCGTTCCCGTATCCGGAAAAACTGATTGACACCTGTCTGGATCTCTTCCGGAGAAAAGATCTCACCGAAGCCTTCAACCACATGTGCGGCTTCTGGGAAATCGACTGGGTTTTCTGCGTCAACCGCGCCACCCGCCAGACAAAATACCGATTCGAAGAATGCCGTCAGGCTCTGCATGAAGAGGGACTGGAACTGGTTAAAATGCTCTCAAAGACAGAAAATCTTTCCGACGTCCGCCGCGCAGATGACCTGCACATGCTGTTCGGAACGACCTGTGCTTTGGCGGAAGTTCAGCTCGCGCTCCCAGGGGAATTCCAGACAGACATTTCCCTGAAAAATGTATTGGACCGGAGACCTTTCATCTAAGATCTGCGGAACAGTTTTTATGCGGGGAATGAGTTCGGCATCAAACCGAACTCATTCTTTTTTGCAGGCTCCGTCATTTCACCATGTTTTTGAGGAAAGCAAAAACGGCATCGCCGATCTGCATGTGCCCGGCATAAGACGGATGAACAAGATTCCCCTGACGGGTCACCATGACAGGTTCTTTCCTGTCGGATGACGTATACCCGGAACAGGAGTTGACGGCAACTTTCTTCCGGACCATATTGTTCACTGTATCAAGAGCGACGTTCGTCGGAACAATATAGATGCCCTCGGACTCTCTGTTGCCGAATGCCTCCAGATACTTCCGGACGCAGATAACGGAATTGCGTTTGAAACGGTCGCGGTTTGTGCCGCTCCCGTAGTTCGCGCCTGCGGCGTCCTGATCACGGCTCGGCGGCGGAACAAGCATAATCCCGATTTTCGGAACTGCACCGGCGGAACGGGACATGGCGATCATCCGCTCCAGCTGCGAAACCGAAGCCGCGCTTGCGGCTTCCGCCTCCCTGTCGCTATAAATTCCGAAAAGCGCATTTGTCCCCAGCTGGATAAAAATCCAGTCCGGCGGAACGGAATAGCCGTGCGCGGAAAGGTAATCCGAAAAGCTCAAAGCGGAACCGTTCCGGAATAGAACATGTGTTCGGGGCTATGACGCAGTGAGCCGGAAATCTCATTCTGAGGTCCATCGGGATAAGCAGAGCGGAAGTGAAGCTGGGATTACGCAATATTGCATACAACATGGAGAGATTCTGCTTTTTGATGCGGCAGACCGCATAAAAGGAGGTTTTTCGTAGAAAAAACAAATGAAATGTCGGCTTTTTCTGTCATGGAGACTTGAAAAAGAGAAATCAAAGAGTTAACGTAAAAAAGCAGAAAAATCTCATTCGGAGATTTTCAAACAGAAACAATCGGAATTTCTGG
>URNE01000276.1 GCA_900549045.1 uncultured bacterium
CGTGTCGTTGAAATATTCGATGACCGGGTTGCCGCCGTTGAAACCGACCGCTTCACGGACCGGTTCAGTTCTCCCGGCACAAACATTTACTATCTGGAACACTGAAAAAACAAAAAAATGAAAGGCAGGCAACACATGAATCCTTATCCGCCCAGAAGAAACTTTTTCTGCTCCAGGCGTAAAACCCGCGGATTTACGCTTGTGGAACTCCTCGTGACAATTGCAGTGATCGCCATCCTCGCGGGGATGCTTCTTCCGGCTTTGAACAAGGCACGGGAGAAGGGAATGGCGATTCAGTGCGTCAACAATCAGAAACAGTGCGGAACGGAGGTGATGATGTACGCCGGGGAAAACGGCGATTTCTTCTCCACGCGCCAGTTCGCCAAAGGGTTCGGAACCTGGGCGGAGGAACTGCGGACCTTCCCCTTCGGTCCGGGAAACCGCGGCGGGAACGATCAGGGATACAAGGTGCTCCCCGGTTCGTTCTTCTGTCCGAAAATAAAAGAGAACGATCCCGAGTGGCCCGCCTCCTACACCTATGGCGTTTACGATGATTTCGGCGGAACCTATGAAAAATATTTCGGATCCCCGTATGTCTACGAATACACGGACAAGGCGTTTTCCGGATTCGATTTGAAGCGGCTCAAAAACGGCTCGTCCTATTTTCTGCTGACCGATTCCATCACCGTCGCAAGTTCCAACGCGGCCGCAGTCGGCAGACAGGCCGCGCGGCTCGGATGGGGAAGCGCAAACAAATTCGGCATTCACCTGCGGCACATGGGGCAGACAAACATGCTGTTCGGCGACGGGCATGTCCAGGCTGTCGCATTTCCCGCTTTGCAGACCGGTTATCACCACGACCTGCGAAGCGCTTCGAAGGCGCCTCTTGAAATTTACCGCAGAGAAGATTACAAAGTCTCTTACTGAAATTTAAAGATATATAGAAAGGAACGGAAATCATGAAATTTACGGCACTTCTCACTCTGATCGGCGGACTCGCTCTCTGCGCGCAGGCGGACTCCTCTTTCCGGCTTGACATGAACGGCGACGCGGGAATGACCGTTTCCGCAGAGAGCGCTGGAATCAGGCTCAAACCGCAGGGATGGAAAAAAGCCGATCTGCGCAAAGGCTGTCTTTACGGCGAAACGAAACTTCCTGCTGACCGGAACACCACTCTGAAAGTCCTTTTCCGGACGGACCGGAAGGGAACCGTCATTTTTGAATTCGCCGGAAGCTGGAACGACGATCCGGAAAAACGCTCAAAAACCGCTCTTTTCGAGGTTCAGGTGAACGGCAAATCCGTTCCGGAAGGCGGTTTTACCCGCGTGAAGACCGATGCGAAGAAGGGGATTAAACTGCCGCAGGGCTTCGTTTGCCGCGGCGCCCCGGTGTATGCGCCTGCGGATGGAGACGGAAAAAGCGCATCGGTGCTGGTCGACCACGACAACCGTCTGATTCTCTATTTCAAGGCGGAAGCGGAGACCGATTATGTCATGACAATCTCATGCAGAGGAACGGCGGAATGAAGATGTTTGCATTTTTCCTGTTTGCCGCAGGGTTTGTTCTCTGCGCGCAGGATGCCGTGTTCCGGCTGGATTTGAACGGTGCTCCGGGAACGGTTCTTGAGACGTCGGAATCCAGTCTGCTCTTCAAACCTCAGATGTGGAAAAAGCCGGAACTGCGGAAGAGTTCTCTCTATGGCGAATATGCCGTTCCGGACAAAGGCGCGGCGGAACTGCGTTTCACCCTGTCTTCCCCGGTTGGCGGAGCAATGAATATGGAATTCGCCGGGGCGTGGAATGACGATGCGGGAAAACGGCGTTTCCTGCGTCTTGCGGATGTGCGCGTGAACGAAGTCATGATTCCGGAGGGCGGGTTCATCAATACGAAAAAAATGCCGGACGGCAAGCCGCTTCCTTCCGGTTTCCTGTTTCGCGGAAAACCGGAATATCTTCCGGCGGGCGGAACGGAAGGAGAACCGGCGGTCCGCATCAACCATGACAACCGTCTGATTCTTCCGCTTGCCGTGAAAGCGGGGGAAAAATACCGGCTGAAGATCCGTCTTTCGGCGGAGCCGCTTCCTCCCGATCCGCGGACAATCCGGAAACTTCTGCCGTTCTCGGAAACCTGGAAGGTGCGGCTTCCGGGAAAGAACGGCACGGCGGAGAACCGCGAAATCCGGAAAAAGCCGGATCTTTCGCCGGATGGCTGTACGATCTGTCTGAAGGGGCTTGTCTCGGAATTCGCTCCGCGCAGCACGGCGGTTCTTGAGAATGAATTCGAACACGACCGTGAAGAAGCGTTTTATGCCGGATTTGCCGCCGACTGGTGGATGGAGGTTCAGCTGAACGGTGCGACGCTTCTTTCCACTCTTGCAAAAGGAAACGGAAAGCCGTTCGATTTGGAACGGCACAAAGTTCTCCTTCCGGTGAAGAAGGGTAAAAATGTGCTGAAAGTGAAGGTGCTGAGCGGTTCCGGAGGATGGTTCTTCCGTTTCGGATCTCCGCGTCCCCATGTTCCGCCGAAGGTCTTCCGCGAAAATGCGGAATGGCGGGCTGTGGATATGGAGTCGCTCGAAGTGAAACCCGGAACGGCTCTCGACCTCTCCGCGCGGATTGACGCTCCGGCTGGCAAATTCGGGCGTCCGGTGATTGGGAAGGGCGGTGTTCTCGTGTTCGATAAAGCTCCGGAGAAGACAGCCCGTTACCAGGGATTCTCCAGCGGTCTGCCGCAGGAGCTCTGGTTCGGCTGTTCCAAAGAGCAGTTCCGGAAAAATGCGGTCCGGATCGCCGCCGCGATTCGCCGTCAGGGATATAATCTCTTCCGGGATCATGGAATTGACGACTGGATCATGCGCGGGTCGCAGACCCCCGCGGAATTCGATGCTGAGATGCTCGACCGCTGGGACTTTCTCTTCGCCGAAATGAAAAAACAGGGAATCAGCTGGCAGCACGTCGTTTTCTCCTTCGGGCTTTACGAGGGAGACGGCGAGCGGAGCCGGGCTTTCCGCAGCCGCGACATGCACAAGCTGATGATGGCGATCGGGCGCGATCTGGAACGCCGGCGTTTCAAACTCGGCGCGGAAAAGTTCCTGAACCACGTCAACCCGTATACCGGGCTTGCGTGGAAGGATGACCCTGCGCTGATTCTGGTGGAATTCTACAATGAGTCGTACAGCGGATTCGGCAGAATCGCCGAACTCGAAAAGTGGTTTCCGAAAGAGTATGAATATTTTCACCGGAAGTGGTCGGAGTGGCTCCGGAAGCGCTTCTCCGGCAGACCGGATGCGGAGCGTCCGCCGGAACTGCGCGGAGCCGGACTTCAGAATCCGCCCCGCTTCAAAACGTACGACGTTTCGCCCGGACTCATCGCGGAAACCGTCCGTTTCCGGATCGAGTGCGCGGAGGAGATGAACCGCTGGTGTTCCAAAGTGATTCGCGACGCGGGATTCCGCGGACTCGTTACGCAGAACGGCTATCACCCCGTCTTCAATGCCGCAGCCCTCTGGGATACGGTTCCGTTTGCCGACTGCCATGTCTATTACAAGCATCCGAGCAATTGGGCGCGTCCGGGGTCTCAGGTCGGACAGGAGAGCGCCGCCGGAGAGTGCGCAAGTTATTTCCGCGGACTCAATGCGCAGCGTCTTTACGGGCGTCCGTTCGGCGTCGGTGAATTCAATCACTGTTTCTGGAACCCTTATCAGCATGAAATGCCGCTGGTGTTTACCGCATACGCCTCCTTACAGGGCTACAGTACGCTTGCGATTCACGAAATGGCGGTCATGCTCGACGGCTTCTGGAAGCGGCCGCGTCTCGGTCCGTTCCAGGTCGCTCCGAATCCGGTTCTGCGTGCCGGCGAATTTCTCGGAAACGCTTTTTTCCTGCGTGGAGACGTTGCCCCGTCGCCGCACAGAATCATGCTGAAGGTTCCGGATGCCCATCTGTTTTCCAAAGACGGCGGAGAGGCTGTTTCCGCGGAACAGAGCAAGCTCGCGCTTCTTGCGGGATTCGGAACGGCGTTTCCGGACCGCCCGCTGCCGGAAGGGTTGCCGGAACTTCCCGAACCGGATTATCAGCTTCCGGTTTCCGGTTCTTCGAAAACGTACCTGCACGGATGGTTTTCGAGCGTTT
>URNE01000277.1 GCA_900549045.1 uncultured bacterium
GGTGCGCCGTACTGGACTTGGTTTCTGATTCAAATGACGTCGGCGCCTAAGGCGGATTCGTATTTAGGGCGGAAAGATAAGATTTTCTTTTGTCCGGCAAACAAAAAGCAGGAGGAGCTGGGCGGTTCAAACAGTCTGGTGAAAAACAATTATGCGATAAACGGATGGGCATCTTTGAATCCTGCCAGCGGCACGACGGATTACAGTTCCTATCCGTTTTATGCGGCGGCTCCGCTGACCGCCATAAAAAAGCCGTCTTCTCTTTATGCGGTTCTTGATGCGGCGTATTTTCGTGTGGATCCGCGTCAGCTGCAGGGCTATCTTGAGAAACCAACGGTGAATCCGTACGGCTATATCGGAGTGGATTACATTGATTACCGCCACAGTCGCGGAGTGAACGCTTTATGCGCGGACGGGCATGTCGAGTATGCGCAGGGAATTATGCGTCTTACCATGGAAACGCGGCATCACTGGTATGCGAAGCCGTGAGAGAGGTGATTCATGAAATATAAAGCTTCTGCATTGGCGTGTCTGATTTTTGCATTCGCCTTTCCGCTTTTCTCCGCATCATCCGTTTACGAGTCGCGTCTGTTCGGGAAAGTTTCTGCAACGCAGGGAAGGGATGAAGTTGTTCTGCAATGTGAATCTGCACAGAAAGCGCGGGAATGCGCCAGCAAATATATGACGGATATTCTGCTTTTCGGAACAGCGGTTCCGGAGGGCAATGCCATCCGCTTGAAAAGTGATGCATATTGCCGGATTTCTGTTTCCGGAAACCGGGTCGTCATCCGTTTTGCTTCGTCACTGAAGAATTTTCCGGCGTTGGAAGAAGGGGAGAGTATAACGGAAGCGAACCGCTATCCCCGCTGGTATGACCGGTTCGACAACGATGCGGCCGCCGTCGGGTTCTTCGGCTGGGGAAATCTTCCGCGGGATACTTACGGGGATTTTGCATGGGCGCGCCGCTATTTCCGCAGAATGCTTCATCCTCTGGCGTGTGAAGCTGACTACCTTGCCCCCGGAATCTATGATTACAGTTTTACCGACTGGTTTCTGAAAATGGCGGAGAAATATGATTTCAGCGCGGATATTTACCAGTCGCATGAGTCGCCGAACCGTCCTTATTTTCCGTGGAATGTTGTTCCGCTTCCGCATATCGGCAGCAGGCCGTTCCACCCGGTGCATCCGCTGCTCCGCATCGGTTTGGCGAACTACTGCGAGAACGTCAATACACCGTCGACGGACAAGTACTTGTTTGAAGGACAGCGCATGTTTGCGGAGCGGGTGCGGAACAATCCCCGTTATGCCGCCTATTTCGCATCGGCGGAAATCGGCAATGTGGGACTTCCGGACTTTGATGTGCTTGCCGATGACCCTGAAGTGAGGAAAGAATGGGTTGCGTATCTTCGCGACCGCCTGGGATGGACTCTTGCCGAGACCGGCCTGCGTCACTATGGAGACGAGAAAAAGTTCTCTTCATGGGATGAGGTCGCAGTTCCCCGTCTGATTGATTTTACCGGACGGGATGGTGATTCTCTGTTACGATTGAACGGTTTGGCATGGGAGGCTAAGACGCAGAACAGGGAAGGCAAGGAGACGGACTGGTATTCCGCAAATCCCAACGACCCTGTTTTTCAGACGAGAAACAAGTTTCCGCTGCGTTACCGGTTCCGTGTAAAATTGAATGCGGAGACTTTCGGGAAACGGAAATATCTGCATATTCAGCCTGAGGCATGGCACAACAACCGTTTTCATGTGAAAAAGGTGTTCCTGAACGGAAAGGAACAGACGGAGTTGACCGACCGTTCGCCGGTCTGGGGTGACGAGGAACAGTGTTTTCAGCTGGATGTTCCTCAAAAAGGAGAGAATCTGTTGGAGCTGGAAGTTTCGGGGAATGCTCTTGCCGGTTATATTTTTCTGAGCCCGCATGGACGCTGGCTTTATCCGGAGAAGTGCAGGCACCGGAACCGGAGATACTTTGACATTCTTGAATTTTCCGCACAAATCCGTGCGGATCACATTACCCGGATTATGCGGAATTACCGCATCGGAGATCTTGACAAGGGGCGTCCGCAACTGGTCATGGCGTGTTTCGCCGTGCTGGACAAACTGCTGCCCGGAATGAAAGCGCATGGAGGTTTTCCGCATGACACCGGAATGACCGGCGTCACGTATGCTCCGTGGACGACGACTTATTCTGTCCTTCAGAACATTCCGGTAAGCGTTGAACCGGGAACCTGGCCGAGGAATGCCGCTCAATTCCAGAGACTTGTGACATTGTATCTTACGCTCGGAGTGGATTCGGTCAACTTTCTGTTTGCTCCGGCGCAATACAGGAATCTTGCGGCGAAAGATTCGCCCTGCTGGCTGGATGCGAATGCGGAACTTGTCAAATGCATCGGAAAGCTGGAGCTTCCCGCGGATAAAGTCGGGGTTCTGCGCTCCATCCGCAACGCCGCACGGTTCCGGTTCAAAGCTCCGTGGACCTTTGATGTTTCCAGAGGAGCTGTTCAGAGCACGGGAAGGCGTCCGCAAGTTGTTGATCTGGAAGATGTTATTGCCGGCAGAGCGGATCAGTTTCCCGTCCTTTTTGATGCAGGAAGCGTGACTCTCACGGACCGGGAGCTTGAAGGTTTGAAGAAGTATGTTGAACAGGGCGGCATTTTTATTGCGACACATCATACCGGACGCCACTCCGTTGAGACTGCAGACGCGTGGCCGATTTCAAAACTGACGGGGCTGATGCCGGAAAAATATATTTCTGCTACGGAGCCTTTAACTTTTGCTGAAGATCAGAGCTTATGGCCGGAGCTGCAGGGAAAAACTTTGACGGCTTCCGGACTGGCGTTGAATTTACTGCCCGGAAACAATGATGTGAAAGTCATTGCATGCCGGCGGAATTCTGGAAAGATTGCGGCTGCGGAACGGCGGATCGGCAAAGGCAGAATCATTCTTCTGGGATCTCCGTTCTATTTCAACAGCAAAGACAACAACGGGAGCTGGCGATCCGATAAAAATTCCAATGATCTTCTGGGCAGACTTTTCGATTCGCTGAAGGTTCCGCGAATCTCACGCGTCGTTCCGGAGAATCAGCAGATTTTCGCGGAAAAGCGGCGCAGTAAAAACGGACTTTACGATGTTTACTTTGTTTCACGGGTGCATTCCGCAGAAGATAAGGCAAGAACGTATCAGGTGACTTTTTTCAATTCAAATCCGGACAGACTGATGGAAATTTCCGCATCCGGTTATCCGGAGCGCCAGGTGCGGCGGAATGCGGACGGTTCATTCACGATACCCGGTTTGGAGCTTGAACCGATGCAGTGCCGGATTTTTGTCGCTCCGGCAGAAAATCCGGAACGTGCTCCGTTGCTTTGGCTGGAATCACTTGCGCGGCGGTGGGGAGCCCTGGAGCCTCTTGATTCGGAAAAGAGCAATCCTGTCTCCAAACCGTCAAAATGGATTATTCCATTGGTGGACGGCTGGATGGCGGAACAGCCGGGAACCGGAGTGAGAAAAAATGTGAAACTCGGAACGTTCGATGTCATGGGGCTGGATTACGCGCATACAGTGTACTTCCGCAAGACTGTTAAGCTTCCGGAGTCGTGGAAGAACCGCCGCATTGAATTGCTGTTCGACAGTCCGGCGAGATTCTTTACCGGAGTATTCCCGAAAGGTTCTTTGCGGATCAACGGACGCAAACTGCTGATGAATTTCAACCGGGAATTCAATGACCTTGCGACTCCTGTAACAGTTCCTTCGGACGGAATTTTGAATCTGCAGCTGCGGGTCGACGGCGCAGAGAACTGGGAAAAGGCCTCCAGACGTCCGGCTGGAGTTTCGGGAATGTTTTATCTCCTTGCCAATCCGAAGCCTTTGCACGCAATGGAGATTGCGGAATGGACTGCGGCGGAAAGTCTTGGCCGCACGAAGACTGAAAAGCCGGGAACGGAGATGAAAATTCTGTATCTGGAACACCGGTTCCGGATACCGGAGAACTGGAAGCGGAAGAACATTTTCTTTGAACTGGATTACCCGCATGGAATTTTCGGCTGGCTTGAGGTCAACGGGCGCGTGCTGAATATGCCGAGCGGCGGAGGGGCTCCATTCCGTCAGAT
>URNE01000278.1 GCA_900549045.1 uncultured bacterium
CCGGTTGAAATAATCCGGAACATGGTGAATGCGAACGGGGAAAAAGCGTCCGAAGAAAACTTCCACGAGGTCATGCCGGAAGGGGAATTCGCGGGTTCCGAATCTGCGTTCGAGCTCATGAACCGCGCGCCGCTGGCGGATCTGCTGTTCTGTGGTGTAATGAAGTCCGGGGTGATACTCCTCTCCGCGCCAGCGTGTCGATTTGACTTCGACGAGCACGAATGTTTTTCCGTCGCGCATAAGCAAATCGATTTCCGCGCTGCGGAGTCTGAGGTTGTGTTCGATCAGTTCATATCCGAGGGTGAGTTCGAGGAAGCGTCTCGCCAGCCGCTCTCCCTCTCTCCCCAGCCGGATATGCGCCGCCGTATTCTTTTTCACCTTCAGTCTTCCAGCACGGTAGTGGAAATGCCGTGGCTGTGACACTCCTTGATGTAGGCGAAAGCTTCATCCGCGGAATCGACCACGCGGAACAACTCAAGATCCTCTCTGGAAATCATGCCGCTCTTGAAAAGGCCGTCGCGGAACCATGTGAGAAGAGGCTCCCAGAACTTGCGTCCGACCAATACGATCGGAACCCGGCGCACTTTCTGCGTCTGAACCAGCGTCAACGTCTCCGAAAACTCATCCAGCGTGCCGAAGCCGCCTGGATAAACCAGAAGCGCAACCGAATATTTCAGAAAACAGATCTTCCGCACAAAAAAATAACGGAACTCCAGACTCGCCGTCTGATACCGGTTCGGACGCTGCTCCATCGGAAGTTCAATATTCAGTCCGACCGAAATTCCGCCGCTCTCAAACGCTCCGCGGTTGCCGGCCTCCATGATGCCGGGACCGCCGCCCGTCAGAACGCCGTAGCCGGCTTTCGCAAGCAGGGCTCCGAGATGCCGCGCATCCTCGTAATCCGGCGTGCCGGGCCGCGTGCGCGCGGAACCGAAAATCGTCACAAGAGGCCCCTGCTTCGACATCAGTTCAAAGGAATCGACGAGTTCCGCCATGATGCGGAATATCCGCCACGGTTCCTCCCGCGTGTAATCGGGAAATGTGCAGATCGGTCCGGGATGCGACAATTCGGTTTCCATAATGCAACTCCTTACTCGAGCGCCCCGAGACTGCGCAGAATGCGTTCCAGCTCCGCGCGCGGAAAGGCGTCCGGTTTGTATTGATACTTCGTGTGCAGCTTCTTCACCGCCATGCTGCGCGCAAACGCCGGCGGAATCTCATCCGAAAGGTTCCGTTTCAGCTGCGCATCCAGTTCCCGGGCAAGAGACGCCGGAAGCATTGAACGGTATTTCCGGTAGAACTCCTCCGAAACGCCGCTCAGCTTGTCGTCGGAACGGTAGAAGTCATTTTTCGTTTTCATATAAAGTTTCCAGAGGTCGGAATCGCTCAGACTCGGCTTGCGCCCGTCAATCTCGTCCGGCGCGTCGTTTCCGCTCCCGCGGTAAACCGGACGCAGATCCGTCCGGCGCACGCGCATGGCGAAATTGATGCGTTTCAGGAAATCGATATCCGCTTCCAGACGGGTGGCGGCATACTCCAGACTGCTTTGCGCATCCTTGTAAGCCTTGCTTTTCACCAGCTTCCGGATATCCGCGTTGTCCCGCTTCGCGCGCATGGCAAAAAGCTTGCGCGCCTGTTCGAGATATGCATTGGCATGCCCCGTCAGGTCGAAATCAGAAGGCACTTTCACCCGTTCGAGCGAAACTTTGCGCGCGATCTCCTGACCGAGCTTCCGGAAATTGGCGGCGCGCTCTTCGTAACGAGCCTCAATCTCCTTGCGCAGACGGTTCGAACGAATCGCATCCTGGTAGATTTGGCGGAACATGTTTCCGTAGTGCAGAATCGCTTCGTATGTGCCGGACGACGGGTAGGGATTCTCAAATGTGCCGGATTCGTAGGAGTAATTCAGACTGCGCAGATATTTGATCTGGCTCCGCAGCTTCCCCGCGTATTCGCCGACGGAGCCGTCGCTCTTTCCAAGCCCGCGGGTGCCGATTCCGCGAATCTGAATGCTGTCGATCAGTTTCCGCGTCAGCTCCTGAATCCGGACTTCCGGGATGCCGAGTTTGTCGGCGGAGTGCTGAAGGCGGAACGCGCGGTCGCTCACCACCGTGATGCGCGCACGGTATTCATCGCGAAAATTCGACTTCAATCCATTTTTTTTGAGGTCGCTGTAAGACTTGTCGAGGAACTCGACGTCGGATTCGAAATCATCCAGCATGCCTAGCGCCCCCGCAAAGAACGGGAGCGCCAGCAAAAGACCGAGAAGCGAAAATCTCATCGCCGCCGCCTTCCGTTATTTCTTCGGAAGAAATTCGACGTTCTGCTCCTTTTCTCCGTTCAGAATCAGAAACGCCAGAGGTCCGCTGTTTTTAATCACAAAGCGGTTGACGCCTTCCAGCGGAGTGAACTCCGCCTTGCGGTCCTTGTCGAATTCAAACTTGTGCCCGTTCAGCCAAATCTCTTCTCCGCGCTTCGCATTCGGCGATGAAACGAGCGTCAGACGCCCCTTGCGGACCGGTTTGAATTCAACAATCATCAGCGCCTGCTTGTTCTTCCACTCCGGTCCCGCAAACATTCCGGGATGAACGACTCCGGTTCCGACATCCCCGACTTTGCGGAGTTTTCCGGCGACCAGATTGAAGTTCGCGGGGTCCGCCCCCGGCATCGAAATTCCGGAAAGATCCGGGTTCTCCGGACAGATGTAGACCTGCGCCGCCGCACTCGCGGTTACGGGAAGATTCTTCTCCTCGTCTTCGCGGATATCGGCATAAAGACGATACCGTTTGCCGTCGCGCATGAAATCCGCCTGAAGCGCGTAGTACGGCTTGCCGTAGCGGTAGTAAAAGTCATTCTTTTTCGCATCCTGCGCAACCGTGACGGAGACGCTGTTCTGCGAACCGAGGTCTTTGCGGATGACCTCCTTGCTCCACTGCGAGGGGAAGCGGAACGAAAAGGCAAGCTGTTCAACCGGCTTGCCGTCAAGCGTCTTCAGCTCAGCCTTCCAGACCTTCTCTTCCGGATGCGTGAACACCAGGGAGACAAACGGGATCCGGCTCTTGCCGTTCTTGTCCACGCTGGCGTAGACATCCGGCAGTTTGCGTCCATCGGCGTGCGGGAGTTCAACAGAGCCGTTCACCAGCTTCGCGCCGTTCGCGGAAACCGCTTTCGCTCCGTTCACGAAAAACCAGAGCGGAACCGATGCGCCGAGCTCAAACGGCTCCACGCGGGTTACTGTAAATTCCACATTTTTGCCGTCGATCTTCTTTGTAACGGAGGTGTTCTGTGCCTCATAACGGTACGCCCCGTATTCATTCTGATTGCAATACCACCATTCCGGATTGTTCGCGACCATTGCATACGCACAGTCGAGGTTGATGAGCCCCTCCGGCGTATGCCACGAGTGCATCGCCATGGAAACGGAGGGCTGAATTGCGAGCGCCTTTTCATTTCCAAGCGCCCACTTCATTTCACGGTTGAATTTCGCAAGATCGGGATTCCGGTCGCCAGGAGCGACAAAGCGGGACTGCGCGAAGCTCTTTGCCGGGTAACCGAGTTCGTTTTCGCGGTTCGGATACATCACGTCGGGCGAAGAAATGACTCCGGTTGCGCGCATTGCCCAACCTACGCTCAGCGGAATGAACGGTTCGGGCGCCCACCAGTTGCAGAACGGCAGAACCTGCGAGTTGACCGGCGACTGCGATTTCACTTCCAGCTCGATGCGGTCGCGCATATATTCGCGGAACTGTTCATACGGGTTCTTCGCAGTCAGAAACGGATGCGTCAGAGTATGCAGTCCGATGGAGTTTCCGCCCTCCATAAGCTTTTTGATATAATCCGGGTCTTTGTTCAGGACGCCGTTGAGCCAGTTGAGATCCCCGAGGAAGAAGGTCCCTTTGATGTTGTTTCTCACCATGACTTCATGGGTATCCAGATGCTTGGGCTCGGAATCGTCCCAGCGGGAGGAATACGCGAGTTTGTAGTCTGCGGGCAGCGGTTTTGCCTTGAGTTCCACCTTCTGCGCATCCTGTTCAGACGGGAATGAGAGCGTGAATTCCTGCTGATATTCGCGGAAACCGAGCGGGTTTTCCGCAAAAACCGA
>URNE01000279.1 GCA_900549045.1 uncultured bacterium
AGCGGAACTTCCCAGCGTTCGATTCTGCAATTCGGAGCAAGGAACATCATTTCCGCGAGAAAGCCCTTGGCCCGGTTGCTGAATGAATGCTGCAGGCCGTCCTCCGGCGCGGGAACGGTGACTGCGAGATGTGTGCGGTGTCCGCATTCATAAAGCCGCCGGGCGGCGAGCTGCCCGCCCTGAAAATCATCCGTGGCTATCGCAATGTCGCCTGCGGCGTCGTCGAGCAGATTCAGAATGAGGAGATCGGGATTGACCTCTTTCGCGCGGTCGTAAATATCGCGGTCCGCCATCGGAGCGAAGACCACGATGTGCGCGTTGCGGCAGGCCAGCAGGAACTTCGTGCGGCCGGTTCCGTGTGAAGTTTCAATCCAGCGGAAAGGATTTCCTGCAAGACGGTTCCGGAGCAGATTCAGCAAATCGCGCATGTAAGAGGAGGCGGCGTTCTCGTCAAAATCAAGCAGAACGGTCTGCGGTTTGACTCGTGCATCGCGGTAGCAGCCGTGGCGGTTCAGCGCATCAATGACGCGGACGCGGGTGGCGTCGCTGACGCACTGGGCGTTGTTGATGACGCGGTAGACCGTGGTGTGGCTGATGTTCAGCTCCCGGGCGATTTCTCTGAAATTGATGCGGTTCATATTGTGCCTTTCTTTCTCTGTACATTACTCCGTTTACCGGACAATGTCAATGGAAAGAAAGGTTTTTGCATCCGGAAACGATGTTACGCTTTTAACATTTCCGGATGCCTCGTTCAGTGTTTTCCGAACAGTGCGCGTATGCCGTCCTCCACGCGGGCGGCGGCGCGCATGGCGAGCGTTTTGTGCGGAGTGATCGCCCCTTTCGGGCAGTGTTCCTGACAGCAGTAGCAGCGGATGCAGTTCGGCAGATCGAACACCGGTTTGCCGTCTTTCAGCTTCAGCGACTGCGGCGGACACATCTTCGCGCAGAGTCCGCATCCGATGCAGCGCGATGGATCCAGCCGCGGTTTGGAAACCGCGAAATCGCGCAGAAGTCCTTTGAGGAACGGCGGAAGAAACACTCCCCATTCGGTCAGAACGCCCGGCGGGTCCGGACGCTTCAGCGGGTTGACGGGCGGCACGTCTCCGCGGTTTTCGTATGCGAAATCCAGCTTGCGTTCTTTCGCATTGCGCAGAAGGAGCAGATTCGGAACGCCGAATATCGCGGCGGCGGAGGCGTCGAGCGCGAGGGAATCGGATGAACCGGCAAGGAATCCGCGGTGAACCGGCGTTCCGCTGCCGGGTCCGTTGCCCTCCATGCAGGTCACCGCATCCAGTATGTTGAAGCAGGGGCGGACGGACAGGTGGATGTCGAGCAGCATGTCCGCGAATTTCGCGAAGTCGCGTCCGACGGCGAGATGCCAGCCCATGCGGTCGCATCCCTTGACCAGTCCGAAAAGATTTTTGACGCAGAGCGTGAGAATCATCATGGCGTGCGTTTTCGCCTTCGCGATGTCTGCGACGGCGTCGTATTCGAGGAACTCTGCGGCGAGTTCGATGTTGTGGAATTTGACTTCCGGGGGCAGGGGGAGGCGCTTGTAATCGGAAAAGTTGGCAACATGGACGCCGAGCTTTTTCAGCTCCTCGTCGATTCCCATTGCGCGGATGATTGCGGGAGCGGTCTGGACCGCCGGGTTTTCGAGCAGGGCGACTTCCTTTGCGCCGGCGTCGAGGAAGAACCGCGCGGCTTCGACGATGAGTTTCGGGTGCACGCACGCAATATCATCCGCGCGCCGCCATGCGAGCAGATTCGGTTTGAGCATGATGCGTTTGTGTGAGACTCCGCCGAAAGCGTCGATCTGCCCCGGGAGAATGCCGCCGAGCGCGGATTGCAGATGTTCCGGCGTGTAGTCCGGACAGTTTGCGTAGTAAACCGGAGTTGGCATGGAAAACCTCAGAAGTGTGGTATGAAAAAGGACGGGCCGCGTTTTGCGCGGACCCGTCCCTGATTGCCGAATGGAAGGACTCAGGCTTTCTTCGGTTCCGGCTTTGCGGAATCCTCGGGAATGGCCTTGTCGTTCTTGTGCCAGTAGGCGATGATGATGACCGAGACGAAGATCGTTGAGATGGTTCCGACGACTACGCCGATCAGCATGACGAATACGAAATCGCGGATCGCCGCGCCGCCGAAGCAGAGCTGCATGATCAGCACCAAGGCGACAGTCACGGAGGTCAGGATCGTACGGGCAAGGGTCTGGTTGATCGAGAGATTGACAATCTCGCGGTAGCTCATGCCCTTGATAAGCTTGCGGTTTTCGCGGATGCGGTCGAAGTTGACGATCGTATCGTTGATGGAGTAGCCGAGCAGGGTCAGACCAGCGGCGACGACGTTCAGCGTGAGTTCTCCGCCGCACATCAGGAAGATGCCCATGGAGACTATGACGTCGTTCAGCGTGCCGAGGTTTGCCGCAATCGAGTAGGAGAACTCGAAGCGGATTGTCATGTAGATCAGCATGCCGAGGATCGCGAGGGCCAGGGACAGGATCGCCGATTTTGTGAAGGTTTCACCGATCAGCGAACCGAGCGTGGACTGGCGGTCCGGCGTGTATTTCGCCTCCGGGAAACTCTTGTTCAGCAGATTGCTGACCGTGGTCATCTTGTCCTGTCCGACCGTTTCGGCGGTTTCGGAAACGGCGCCGTGTTTGTCGCGCAGGATTATTTCGAGCTTCTTCTTGTCGGAGGCCATTGAACCGGGGGTCTTGTAGTTGACTTTGACCTGATATCCGGCGTGCGAGAGAACCTTTTCGATCTGTTCGGCGGGAACCAGTTTCTGATAATCGAGCTCAATCTGCGTGCCGCCGGTGAAGTCGATGCCGAGCGCATCGCGTCCGCGGATGCCGAGGGTGACAAACGTGGCGACGATCAGCAGAGCGAAGAACAGCATGACCGGTTTCGCATACTTGAAGAAGTTGATGTTGGTTCCGGGCTTGATGACCTGGAGCATCTTCAGGCTCTTGACCGTGGTGAAACGGGTCATGAGGTCGAAGAGCAGACGAGTCAGGAAGACTGCTGTGAACAGGGTCGTGAAGATACCGATCGCCAGGGTCATGGCGAATCCCTTGATTGCGCCGGTTCCCTGCCAGAGCAGGATCAGGGCGACGAACAGGGTGGTGATGTTGGAGTCGAAAATCGCCGCAAACGCCTTGTCGAAGCCGATGTCGATGGCGTTGAGAACGGTTTTGCCTTCCGCGATCTCTTCTCGGATACGTTCGTAAATCAGAACGTTCGCGTCGACAGCCATACCGATAGTCAGGATGATGCCCGCGATGCCGGGGAGGGTGAGGGTGACGCCGAAGGCCGCGATTGCTCCGAGCATCAGCAGTGCGTTGACAATCAGGGAGATGTTTGCGACCAGACCCGAACGCATGTAGTAGACCGCCATGAAGATCATGACGAGAATCGTTCCGGCGATGCCGGACCAGAGACCGTCGTTGACCGTCTCTTTGCCGATGGTCGGGTCGATGTCGTACTGCGCCTGGACTTTGACCTTGAACGGAACGCTGCCGCTGACGAGCGCTTTGGAGATCGTCTCGGCGTCTTCACGGGAGAAGTCTCCGGTGATCTGTGCGGTTCCGCCGGTGATCGCCTGTTGGATGTTCGGGGCGGAGTAGAGAACGTTGTCAAGGATGATTGCAAGCTTGCGGCCGACGTTTTTGCTGGTGACTTCTCCGAAGCGCTGGGCGCCGGTCGGGTTGAAGTTCAGAATGATTTCACGCTGACCGAACTGGCTCATCGTCGGGAAGGCGTCGGAGATGTCCTTGCCGTCCATCTGCGATTCGCGTTCGACGAAGTAGATGCCCCGGCGGACTTTTCCGCCGCGTCCGGTTTCGGCGTTTTCCATCATCTTGTAACCCTCGGGAGCGGTGAAGTTCTCGGGATCGGCAAGATAGGCCTGAACGAGCTTGTCGTTATCCGGGTGAACGAGCGAGAAGCTCAGGCGCGCGGACATTTTGATGAGGCGTTCCAGGCGGGATTTTTCCTCTTTGGAAACGATCGGCACGCGGAGGGAGATCAGGTTGCCGCCGGCGGGGGAGATTTCGCTTTCAAAGATGTTTTCGCTTTCGAGACGCGTGCGGAGGGTTT
>URNE01000280.1 GCA_900549045.1 uncultured bacterium
AAAACCTCCAAAGTTTATCTATAATGAAACTTATTTATTTTATAATAAAATATATATCCTTAATAATAAAAATCAAGGGGAGAAACAAAAAAAGTCCGGTCTTTCCGCAAAAGAAAGACCGGACGCTTTCAGCGATCACGGAAATCTTACTTTTTCTCTATCCGCTTTGTCCACGGATTCTCCGGATACTCGGAACGCAGGATTCCGGCGAACTTCTCCGCATTGGAGTCCTTGAGCTCCTTCAGGACGGTGTACAGGCTTGCAAGCGCTTCCGGACGTTCGGGAACATCAAGAAACAGAAGCGACGCCTGAAGATACATCTGCGACGCCTCTTTCAGCTTGCCGTCGCGGCGGAGAATATCGCCTTTGCGGATGAACGCGAACGCGGCGTCGGACGCATCGGTTCCCCCCGCCATGCCGTTGAGAACGGGTTCCGCCTCCTTGTACTTGCCGAGCTCAACGCAGAGACGCGCGCGGAGGCGCCGGACATAATTGAGATGAGAATCCCGCGTCCGGTCCTGCAGTTTGTAATCTTTCACCGACTCCAGCTTTTTCAGCGCGGCAATTTTTTCGCCAAGTCCCGCAAGCGCCTCCGACTCGTGTCCGATGCAGTAAAGATCCCACCCGAGCAGTTTGTACTTGTCATACGCGAGTTTATATGAAGCGGCCGCCTGCGCGAACGAGCCTTTTTTCAGAAACGCATCCGCTTTTTCAATCTCCGATGGTTTCGGAATGCGAGCGTAAACATATTGTCCGGATGCAATCCTCGTCCGCTCCTTTGAACCGGGAAGCGCATACTCCAGAGAGGAATCCGGAAGAGCAGTGAGCGACTCCACTTTGAGCGTGCGTCCGTCAATCGTGCAGATGACGCTGTCTTCACAAAATGCCGCGAGGGAGAAAATCGAGAGAAGGGCCGCAAAAATCTTTTTCATGAAAAACTCCTTGTTATTCAAATGGTTCCGGCGAGTTCTTTCGCCCAGTCTGAAAGCGAATTGTCGCGCGCGCCCATGACAACTGCCGCGTCTGATGCGCCGAGCGGACGCAGGAACTCCGCCGCCTCCGCACGCGTCGCAAAAAAGCGGTAACGTCCGCCCGGATGACGCGCATCGTATTCCGCCGCGACCTCCTCCGCTTTCGGACGGAACGAGGTTGTTCCGCCCGCGTAGTAGACAGGCAGAAATGCGAAAACGTCGTCCTTCTTCAGCACTTTTTCGAGCGCGGGAAGCAGTTCCGGACGCATGAACCCGAACGGACCGTAACCATGCGGCTGGAAAAGGAACACCGCGCGGCCGGCGCAGACCTCGTGTGCGGCTTCGATGCACGAGCAGATTTTTTCAACGTTGTGCGCGTAATCGTCGTAAACCGCCGCGCCGCCCCGTGTTCTTCCGGCGAAATCGAATCTCCGCCAGACTCCTGAGAAACGTTCGATAGCGGGAAGCACGGCTTCCGGATCAAATCCCCGAAGCGAGAGTCCCGCGAACACAGCCGCCGCATTTGCCGCATTGTGCAGCCCGGGAGCCGGAAGATGAACTTCGCGTCCGTCGATTTTCGCAGTCACCTTCCCGTCTCCGGAACGGTAGTCCGTCACGCGGAAAACTTTGTATCCGTGCATTTCAGCCGGAGCATCCGGCGCGGTGCTGAAGAGCGCGACTTCAAGGTGTCTGACGCAATCGGTTCCGACGGCGTCGAGCACGCGGTCTTCGATCACGGCGGAGATGCGGGTCCGCCTCAGGAATTTTCGGAAAACTTCCGTGAGCTCCTCTTTGGAATAGTGGTCGGTTCCGATGTTCAGAATCATCGCGTGGTCGGCGGTGTAATTCAGAAGGGATTTGTCGCTTTCATCGGCTTCAAGAACACAGAGTTTTCCGTTGCCCGGCGCGTAATTCCCGGCGAATTCATCGCGGATGAAATGCTTGGCGAGACCGCCGGAAATCAGCGCGGGCGCGGCTCCGAGACGGTCCAGAGTTTCCGCGAGCCAGGCGGATACGGTCGTCTTGCCGCAGCTTCCCGTCACGGCGAAAACGGATGCGGCGAGTTTTTCGACGAGCAGACGCATCGCTTCGGAACGGTGCAGCCGCGCAGCGCCATCCGGGGCACGGAGAAAGTCGGGGTTGTCTCCCTCAATCGCGGTCGAGTAGACAAGTGCGGCGGGCGCGGGCGGGTCGGCGTAACGGGAACCGTCCTGCGGGTAGAGACGCACGCCTTTTGCGCGGAGAGAATCGACGATGCGTCTGTTTTCCGGTGAATTGAGTGCGCGGTCGCTGCCCGATGTTTTGCAGCCGAGCGTCGAAGCCATCTGGGCGAGCGCACTCATGCCGATTCCGCCAACGCCGACAAAATGAAGAGATTCCGGCAACTGTTCCATGATCCGATTATCCTTTCTTCGCGAAGAGTGAACGCCACGGAGCGAGATAATACCGTTCCGCGGCAAAGTCGTAGACCCCTACTTCGCCGTCCTCCGCCTCCCACGCGGGGAGCACGCAGATTCCGCGCACCTCCGCCTCCTGGTGAAAGTGCCCCATGAGGCAGAGCGGAATCCGTTTCTTCTCCAGATCGTCGGCAAGACGGCAGAAATATTTTTCGGGAAAATTCTTTTTGTGTTTCATGTTGCTCTCTTTGAGTCCACGCAGAATTCTCTGCGACAGGGGACGCCCGAGAAGCGGACCGAACAGGCGCACCAGGAAGCGGGTCATCGGGTTCCGCATGAACAGACGGAACAGGCGGTACGCGCGGTCGGATCCGTTCACCAAGTCGCCGTGCATCAGGCACACTTTCCCGTTGGAGAGATAATATGTGTGATCGGACGCCCATGTAAAGGCGTCCGCATGACGTCTGGCGACATAGAACTCATGATTGCCCTCGATGAACCCGACCATGCGGCGCGTCTTTTCCCGGCGGCACCAGTCAAGAAAGCGGCGGTGAACCGGATCTTCGTATGCGTCAAAAGCGATCCAGAGTTCAAAAATATCGCCGAGGAACACGACGCCGAAGCCGGAATCCGCTATCTGGTCAAGCAGCCCGAAAAAGAGCTCCGAAGAGGCGGGATCGTCGACGATGTGCGCATCCGCTATAAAAATGATTTTTCCGTTTTTCTCCATATCCGCAATATAATTCACCGCAACGGATTTGCAACCGGAATTATCGAAAAACCTCTTTCATTTCCGCGGAGAACGGGAACGCTTCCGGTCGGGTTCCGAATTGCGTTCCCAGAAAATGCCGTCCGTGTAGCCCTGAATGCGCGAATTCTCTCTTGCGAGCTCCAGACGCTTCAGCGCCCAGCAGCAGTACTCCGGATTGCGTTCGATTCCGCAGAAGCGGCGGTTCAGTTTCGACGCAACCGCCGTCGTCGTTCCCGAACCGAGAAACGGATCGAGAACAAGCCCGTTCTCCGGACATGAAGCGAGAATAAGTTTCGCTATGAGCTTTTCCGGCTTCTGTGTGGGATGATCGGTGTTTTCCGGCATCGACCAGTAGGGAACCGTGATGTCGTCCCAGAAATTCGACGCGCATGTCATGCGGAAATTGCCTTCCGCAGTCTCCTCCCAGTCTTTCGGCCGGCCTCCGCTGCGATACGGCGCAATGACCTTGCGGCGGACCTTGACGGCGTCCGGATTGAAATAATAATCGTTCCCGACGGAGGCAAACCAGATGTCTTCCGTGCAGTTTTTCCAGTTGTGCAGCGCGCCGCGTCCTTTTTCTCTCTGCCAGGTGATGCGGTTGCGGATTTTCAGATGTTTCCGCGCGGCCGCGTAAAGCGCGGCGGTGCACTGCCAGTCGCCGCAAAGATAAACCGACGCCGTCGGCGCAAGGAGCGGCACGAACACGGAGAGACAGCGGTCGATGTACTCGAAATAGGCGTCATCGGAGATTTTGGAGAATTTGAAACCGTGGAAATCCTTGTCGAGATTGTACGGCGGATCAAGAATCAGCAGATCGAACGCGCCCTCCGGCAGCAGTTTCGCAACTTCAAATGAATCTCCGGTGAACACATTTCCCGCCGCCTCCTCCGCCGTCATCATCTGTTCCGGCATAAAAAGTTTTGTGCGCAAAGCCGTCATCTCCTCCGCGGAGAGCGACAGC
>URNE01000281.1 GCA_900549045.1 uncultured bacterium
CCACATCCAGCACGTAGAAAGGAGTGTGCTTGACAAGCTCGCGGACAATCTTCTGGCAAGCGCTTTTGCAGGCCGCCTGAAGAGCCTGCTCCGAATAGTTCCCGATCTTCCGCTGTCCCTGATATGAGGTGTTGCTTGCAACGCTGGTTGCGGAGATGTTCCCGGAAGCCACCGTCGTCGCAGTCCGGGCATTGACGAGGTTCAGGATCAGCTCCACGGTTGCGACATAGTCGCCGCGCTCGGAGACATTGTAGAAATCGTGTGTTTTTTCATTTGAGAATCCGTATGTCGTAATGGTCATGCGGATATAAAACGCAGGAGAGGAAACGGCGGTTTTCGTTCCGCCGTCGTCCGCCGCGACGGCGAATTTCTCGCTGTCCACAAGCGTCTTCTCCAAATCTTCCATATTCAGCACCTGATAAATGCCGGTCTGAACCAGCTCATGATTCAGACGGTCGATCAGCGCCTGGAAGTTTGCGTGGGGATTGTCCGTTTTGTTTTTGATGTTGGCGACGTCGATGGAGACGATCGGGCGCATGTCCTTGCCTTCGGTGACGTCATCCTCATCATCGTCGTCCGCGAATGCGGAAGGGGCAAAGAGAATCGCCCCGAGCGCCAGAAGACGCAGCAGTTTTTTCAGAGAATTCTTCATTTTCCACTCCTTCATTATTCCACAACGCGCGCCGAAGTCCAAGTGAACACGCGATGAGTTTCCGGTTTTTCATTGCCTGGGACATAGACCCATGCGAAATTGCGTTCAACCGGCGCATCCCACGCGCCGACCGTTCCGTATGCGACGGGAGTGCGGAAGGCTTCCGTTCTCGGCTGCTCGCCGGGAAGTGCCGGAAGGGTACGGACGGCATGTCTGTAGAACTCAATCTTCTGCCCTTTCTGAATGCCGTATTCGCTGCCGGCGGAAATCTGGACGAAGAGTCCGCCGCCGATCGACTGTTTCACATACATCGGCGGTCCGAACTGGAGGGCGTAGGAACGCATCGCCTTCTGAGCGGCGTACGCGACGGCGTCCTTCAGCTTGTTCGGATCCGGATACGGAGCAAGGAAGGGATCCAGCGTTGTAACATCTTCATTGAATGTAAATATCCGCTGTCCGGCCGGGGAGGTCAAAGCGACTTCAACCTGCGCATATGCGGCCCAGAGATGATTTTCGCGAAGGGTTCTTGTGCTCCGCCGGTAGTCTCTGCCGCCGCCGGAAATATCGCTGATGAGATCCGCAGTCCGCAGAAGCCCCTGCGACACATTCGTAAAATAGACCCTCAGAATATGGAACGAAAGCAGATACGGGCGATTCTGCTGCTCCGCCTCGTCATCGACATTGGTAATCGTTGCTCCCGGGGACATGTTGCGCGCTTCGGAGCCGACGATCCGGAAGTCGCGGAGTTTGCCGACCTCGCCCATCAGGGCGTTTTCAAAGAGAACGAGAAGTTCGCGTTTGAATTGCGGAGGATACTCGGGGCTGATGTTTCCGGTGATGAAAAGCTGCGCCTTCCCCGACGGCTTGATCTCCACCGGCTTGCTGAACTGCATCCGCTGTTCATACGCCTTCTGCGCCTGGGCGACGTAAGGCATGTTTTCGTTGTCGGTCATGGCGTCCGCCGGTGTCGGGCCGTAATCGTGAAACGATATACACCCGGTCAGCAGAGCCGCCGCAAAAACAGCACAGCTTCCGAACAAGAGTTTTTTCAACTTCATTTTACGTAAAGTCCTTTATTTTTCATTTATTCTTCATCCGCGGCGGCTTTCGACGCCGGAACGAATTTCAGTTTTATTGTGCGGGGAGCGCCCGGCTTCAGATCAAGATTCCGCGTAATGGTCTGATAGCCGTCCAGTTCCGCTTTGAGCACATAACGTCCGGCAAGAACACGGGTTCCGCTTTCAAAATCGTTCCCGTTCAGCGTCAGAGTGACCCCTTCTTCGTCAAACTCTTTGTCGCCTTTGGGACCGCGGCAGCGGATTTTGAGCGAGGCGGTCAGACTGTCTCCGAGTTTTTCCGCGATCTGCTTGAGGACGTCCTCCATCAGATCGTCAGCCGGGTTGAACCCCTCTTCCAAACTTGCTCCGGTACGGCGGTGCGACACTCTGGCGACGGCGTTCCAGGAATTCACGACATTGCCGTTGAAGTCGCGCAGGTTCGCCACAGCCTTCTGCGTGTAATTCGTGCGTTTGACCATCGTGTTGCCGACTTGAACCGTCTGCGACGATTCCTTCAGATCCTGCATGATGACGGTAAGGAAGACGCAGGCGGAAGCGACATCCTGCTGCGAGTTTCCGCCGATGGCCTTCTCCACCTCCGAAAGCGAAGTATTCGCACGGTCGATCACCTGAATGCAGGAGGAATAGGGCTGCAGAAAACTTTGAAGATAGTTTTTCGCAACGACGATGCTGCGTTTTTTATCGTTGCCGACAATTGAGTTGCGCAGCTGTTCCAGCACACGTTCCATCCGGCGGTTCCGCGCGGCGATTTCGCGCTCCCGGTCGCTGTACTTGCGGACAGAATCGTTGAACCGGTAAGTGACCTCAATCTTCGCCAGGTTGGGATCCGCAACCTTGTCCGCATCGGAAAGGCGCGACGTATCATCCACGTTGAATTGTTTGATCTGCGTCAGAAATTCCTCTGTCTTCGCGACGGTGTCGATCGTCCCGACATCCGCGATCAGAACGCAGATTTTACCGGGAACGCTGTTCTGCGGCGGAGTGAATTTTGAATTGTCCTCTTCCGCTCCGCAGAAAACAGACGCAGCGAGCAGGCATACTGCGAAAATCCGTTTCATTTTCATTTTGTTCTCCTCCTATGTTTGTTCTCAAGCCACGGCATTACTATAAACGCTGTTGCAGAAAAAGTCAACAGGAAAAGAAGAAGGAATTCTTATTCTTTGCAAAATGAGCCTCTCTTTCAATTCAGAAAATCGCCGCATGGCGGTAGGCGCGTCTCCAGACCTGTTCACGCACGCTCAGCGGCTTCTCCAGATTTACGCACATATCATCCGGGAACCTCGAAAAAAACCGGGACGGTTCAGCTCCGGCGGTGCGCCCGGGTCAGGACATCCAATATTTCATAAGAAAGAACGCCGCCCGGAGATCTTCCGCCGCAGTTTTCAGAGCAAGTCTCTGAAGACGATCCAGCAAACGTTCCAAAGTCCGCCTGTCGAAAACAGCAAAGGCGCTCACGCATTCCCAAGGCGCAGGTTCCAAGATACGGTTTCAACAACGCTCCGCGCTCGGAAAAGGAATCCTTGACGCAGAGAACGCCGATGCAGCGGAGAAACGGTCACCAGATGATGACCAGAGAGCCGAGGAGAATCAAAAATCCTCCGGCAATCACTTTGAGACCGACGGTTTCATGCAGAAAGATAAACGCCAGCACCATGGTGAACACAACGCTGAGTTTATCGATCGGGGCGACTTTGGAGACGTCGCCCGTATCCAGCGCCTTGAAATAGCAGAGCCACGAAAGCCCGGTCGCCGCTCCGGAAAGACACAGGAACAGAATGTTCCTGCCGGTAAGCCCGGCAATCTGCTTTTCCACGCCGCACGCCAGCACGATCCCCCAGGCGATAACGAGAATCACGGTCGTGCGGATCGCTGTCGCAAGATTGGAATTAACGCCCGTCACGCCGACCTTTGCGAGAATCGCGGTCAGCGCGGCAAAGAACGCCGAAAGAAGAGCGTAATACTTCCACATAATCTCCGCAATCACTCCGCAATCGGAGTTCTTCCTCTGCGGACGGCGACAACGTCGTTCTTTTCATTGAGGACAACGACTTTCGGCTGGAAGCCCTGCGCCTCTTTTTCGTCAAGAATGCCGAACGCCATGATGGTGACAATGTCGCCGACGTTTCCCTTGTGCGCGGCGGCGCCGTTGAGACGGAAGACGCGGGAGCCGGACTCCCCGGGAATCGCGTAGGTTTCCAGGCGCTCCCCGTTCGTCGCATTCACGACAAGGATCTTCTCGTACGGAAGAATTTCCGCTTTCTTCAGATAGTCGATATCAATTTCAAGGCTCCCCTCATAGTCGAGATCGCAGTGAGTGAGTCTTGCTCGG
>URNE01000282.1 GCA_900549045.1 uncultured bacterium
CAACACGAAAGCCCTCGACAGCAAAGCAAGTCTGCAAAAAAGAGCCAATATTGCTGCTCTGGATTTGAAATGATGAAAAAGAGAAGTATCTTATCAGCTCAGATCAAAAACAAAATGAAGGAAAACTCAATGAAATTTCTTAACCGGATGATGCTCATCGCCGCAATGGCGCTCACCTCAAGCCTCTCTCTCCAGGCGGAAACAAAAAACACCAACACGACTTTTGCAAAAGAAGCGTTGACTCCCTTTGTCCAGTCCGGACAGCTCCCGGGCGCAATCTGCGTGTTCTACAAAGACGGCATTCAGGAAAATACCTGCGTCGGATATGCCGATGTCGCAGCAAAGCGGCCGATCACGATGAACGATGTCTACATGCAGTGCTCCCAGACCAAAGGCTTCTGCGGAGTAACCATTGCCATGCTCGTCGAAGAAGGACGGATCTCTCTGGACGATCCGGTCTCGAAGTATCTGCCCGAATTCAAGAACCTTTGGGTAAAGGCGTCTGAAAAAGATGGAGTGAGGACTCTCGTCAAAGCGAAAAACACGCTGACAATCCGCATGGTCATGAATCACACCGGCGGTTTCCCGTTTGAAATCTGCGCAAAACAGGGCAACATCAAGGGCGGCGGATGGAGCGGCGGCGCCCCTCTGCGTCAGACGGCCGCCATCGCAGCCGCATCTCCGCTGCTCTTCGAGCCCGGCACTCGTGTCCAGTACTCCAACACCGGAATCGACATCGGCGCCGCAATCGTAGAAGTCGTCACCGGACAGCGCTGGGAAAATTTCCTCAAAGAACGCGTTCTGCTGCCGCTCGGCATGACTTCCAGTTCCTTCCGCCCGACCGACAAACAGCTCGAAACACAGGTCGAAATGTATGACTGCGTAAAAGACGCTCCGGCAAAATACCGCAGACAGAACAATATGCAGCAGCGTCCCTACAACGACGATCATGTCTTCGCCTCCGCCGGCGCAGGACTCTGGACGACCGCGAACGATCAGCTCAAATTCTACAAAATGCTCATGAATCTCGGCGTGGGTGAAAACGGAGTGCGCATCCTGAAGGAAGATACCGTCAAGAATCTGCTCGCCAAATCCTCACGTCCTAAAGGCATGGGCGGCTATTCCCTCGGACTCACCGCTCCGGAAGAAGACAACGAAAACGCCTGGTTCGGACATGGCGGCGCGTGGGGAACGTTCTGCATGGTCAACTGGCACAAAAAACAGCTGACTCTCTGGGCTGTACAGCTTTGCGGGCAGCCGCGTCCATGGAATGCCGCGCGCGAAAAAGCGCAGAAGCAATTCTTCCAGCATGTCATCGACAATTCCGATGTAAAGGCTTACACGGGAAGAACCAAGTAAGAGTGTCGCGGCGGCGCCGCTCGAAAGTGACGGCGCAAGCGCCTCGGCAAGACGGGAAAACCTGTGACCGTTTTGCAGAAGCTCTGCTGAATGTTGCTCACATCAGGGGACGTTGCAAAAATGCTTGCAACGCCCCTGTATGGTCTCCCGTCTTTTTCGTGAGACACTCCGGAACAAAACAATCTCCGGAACAGATATAATCTCTAATCTCACTTCACTTCAAACTCAGCCGTCAATGCAACATCGCTCGACAAGCCGGCGCCGACTTCAAACATGCCGGGTTCCAACCGGAACTCGCCGCGTTCATCGTAAAAGCCCATCGCTTCCGGGGCAATTTCAAACGATACTTCGCGCGTCTCACCGGGCGCAAGCAAAACCTTCGCAAATCCGCACAACTCCTTTCCCGGACGCGCATACGACGCCCGGACGTCGTGCAGATAGCACTGCACAACTGCATGCCCGGCGCGTTCTCCCGTATTCGTGACAGGAACCGCCGCGACCACGCTTCCGCCCGCAGATACCGCGCGGCGGTCAAGTTTCAGCTCCCCGCAGGCGAAATCCGTCCACGAAAGACCGGACCCGAACGAGTGATACCCCTCCAGCGGGGAATCATCGTAGAAGTGATAATTCTGGCGGATCAGAAACTCTTTCGTGAGCTTCGCCACGCGCTTCCGTCCGTAATAAAGCGGAATCTGACCGACGCTTCGCGGAACCGTCATCGGGAAACGTCCGCCGGGTTCGGCGCGGCCGAAAACAATATCCGCCGCGGCGCGCGCAGTCTCCGTTCCGCAGTGCCATGCATACAGAATCGCTTTCGCGTCCCGCTCCGCCGCAGGAACCGGGAGAGGACGCCCCGAAACAATCAGAACAATCACATCTTTGCCCTGCGCCAGCACCTCCTCCAGAAACTCCTCCTGTCCGGGCGGCAGAGCAAAACGCGCGGAAGCATGCGTCTCGCCGCAGCAAGCGGAACTTTCGCCAAGACAGCAGACCACTATATCGTTGAACCGGATTCGCCGGATCTGTTCATCCGCGAGCGCGGAAACCGGGGCGTCCACCGCGGCGGAATCCCCGAGAATCTCCTGAAACGCCTCCGCAAAAGTCGCCGTATCCTTCACCGAACCGTTTCCGCACCACGCCCCGCGGAGCGAGGCGCGTTCATGAACCATCGGACCGATCAGCAAAATCTTCTTTCCCTTGACGTCCGTCAGCGGAAGAATACGATTTTCATTCTTCGCAAGAACCATGCATTCGGCGGCAATCCGGCGGACGGCGTCGCGGTTTTCCTGCGTAAAAACGACAGTTTTCCCCGCATTTTCATCCGTGTAGGGATTCTCGAAAAGTCCGGCGCGGAACTTCATGATCAAAACCGCGCGCACGGCACGATCAAGATCTTCCATCGAAATCTCGCCCGAAGCGACAAGCCCCGGAAGGTACTTCGGATAAAGATTGTTGCACATCTCGATGTCCACGCCCGCGTGGAACGATTTCTTCGCGCCGTCCCGTTCATCCTGCGCCGCGCCGTGCAGCTCGACTTCATCAACCGACCCGAAATCGCTGACAACCGCGCCGTCGAACTTCCAGTCCCTCCGGAGCGTGTCACGCAGGAGGAATTCATCCGAGGAGGAGGGCGTGCCTCCGGTGACCTGAAACGACGTCATGATGCTTGCCACATGCGCCTTTTTCACCGCCGCGCGGAACGGGGCGAGCACGGTGTTGAGCATAGTGTAACGGGAGATTTCCGCGCAGTCGTAGTCGCGTCCGCCCTCGGCGAAACCGTAGCCTGCGAAGTGTTTCGCACACGCGGCGACACGGATATGTTCGGGGTCCGCCCCCTGATACCCGCGGACCGCGCCTTCCGCCATCTTCGACGCCAGATACGGGTCTTCGCCGAAACACTCGATGACGCGTCCCCAGCGGGGATCCCGGCAGATGTCCATCATCGGCGCAAAGGTCCAGTGAACGCTTTCGGCGCGGCATTCGGTCGCGGCGATCCGCGCGGATTCCTCCGCACACGCGGGGTTGAACGACGCCGCCTGCGCCAGCGGAATCGGCGCGACGGTGTAGTGACCGTGGATGACGTCGCGTCCGAAAATCAGCGGAATTCCGAGCCGGCTTTCCTCGACGGCTGCCTTCTGACAGCGGTTCAGGAATGGGATGTTGATCCCCGACGCCGTGAGATTTCCGGGAAACGCGGTCGTGCTCAAAATGAAGGAACCGAAACAGCCGGAGCGCACCTTTTCAATCGCGCTTTTCTCATCCGGGAACGCGCAGACGATCTCCATGACGGTCTGACCGATTTTTTCTTCAACAGTCATGCGGGCGAGCAGGTCTTCCGCGCGTTCCGCCGCGGAAAGAGCCGGATTCTGATATGGGAACATGTTCAAACTCCTTTTGATGCGAATGCTTTTCAATCTTCCCATACTAATACGTTGTCCCCGCGGAAAAATCAAGCGTTCTCCGCGTTTTTGAGGGCGGAAAATGCGGCGAACGGAAAATTTTCCTAACTCATTTCTTTTTCAAAACGGATCTGAATTCTTCCGGAACCCGGTCCGCGAACTGCGGCTGCTTGCGGGAAAAAGAGCAAGAGGAAAATGAGACTCAAAAAAATGACCGCGCCTGTTAATTTTTTTATCACCTGCTTCATACCCGTGGACGGGGACAAGAATCCTTTGAACCTGCGGACTTT
>URNE01000283.1 GCA_900549045.1 uncultured bacterium
GATCGGAAGAGCACACGTCTGAACTCCAGTCACGATCAGATCTCGTATGCCGTCTTCTGCTTGAAAAAAAAAAAAATTGTCTTCAAAGGAAAACCGGAAGTGATTCAGAATGTCATCGTCTGCATGCTCGCCGACGGTCATCTGCTCATTGAAGACGTTCCGGGCGTCGGGAAAAGCGTTCTCGCGCAGGCGCTCGCGAAATCAGTGCAGGCTCAGTACAGACGCATCCAGTTCACCCCCGACATGCTTCCCTCCGACATCACCGGAATGAACATCTACGACGAAAAAGAAAAAACTTTCAAATTCCTTCCCGGTCCGATTTTCGGGAACGTCATTCTCGCAGACGAAATCAACCGCACCACGCCGCGCACGCAGTCCAGTCTGCTGGAGTGCATGTCCGAATCCGTCGTCACCATCGACGGACGCGCACATGTTCTGCCGAAGCCGTTCTTCGTCATCGCAACCCAGAACTCCGAGGATTACCACGGGACATATCCCCTGCCCGAACCGCAGCTGGACCGTTTTTTCATGCAGATCAGCATCGGCTACCCCAAGCCGGAAGACGAAATGGAAATTCTGACCTCGCAGACGAATTCGCATCCGCTCAGCGCCATTTCCTATGTAATCAAAGGAACGGATGTGGTTCACTGCCAGGCGCTTGTGCGGTCGGTCCGCGTTTCCGAGCAGGTGAAACGGTATATCGTCGACATCATCAATGAAACCCGGCGGCATCCCGCGCTGAACAACGGCGGGAGCCCTCGCGCCACCCTCGCGCTCATGCGCTGCGCGCAGAGTCTGGCGGCATACCGCGGACGCGATTTCGTGACGCCGAAAGACATCCGCGACATTCTTCCGGCGGTTCTCGCACACCGTCTGCACCTCAAACTCCGTGCGCAGGCGGAATGGAAAACCGTTGAAAACGTGCTCGACGGCATCGTGGAATCCATCCGTCTTGAAAACGAGGAAACCGACGTGCGATGATTGCGCTTCCGACGCCACACGGCACACTTTTTCTGCTGGCGACGGCCGCAAGCATCGGCGTGGCATATGTCAATGTCGGACTCGGCTCGGCGCTGGCGGCGGCGTTTTTCACCGGAGTCGCCGCGGCAAGTTTCCTGACTGCCCAGTTTTCACTCTTCGGAATCCGCGTTGAGCGGGAGGATATGGCGGATGCGGTCTGCGGATCGCATGCGAATTTCCCGCTCCGCATCACCAACGCAACACCTTTCCCGCGCCAGGGGCTGGTCGTTTCCGAAGAAAGCGGGCTCTTCCCGAACGGGCGGCTCAGCACAGCCGTTCCCGCACCGGGCGCACAGGAAACAATCTTCCTGACCCGCACGGTCGCCGTTGCCCATCGCGGACATTACTCGCTCGACCGCATCACTCTTTACGGAGGCGATCCCGCCGGGATCTTCCGCAAACGCCGCATCTTTCACCTGCCGGGAAACATTCTGGTAATGCCGCGCACCGAAAAGCTGAAAACGCTCAACCTCGGGAAAAACCGCCGTATCGTTCCGGGCCAGGAGGGACGGCCGCTCGCCATCGCCGGACTCGGCAGAGATTTTTCGGCGTCCGCGCCTATCGGAACGGCGATGAAATACGGAACATCCACTGGAAAGCGACCGCCGCAAAACGCCAGCTCATGGTCAAAGAGCGCGAAGCTCTCACCATCGATCACATCGCAATTCTGCTCGACGCCTCCCGTGCGGACGTTGGGATTTCCTCAAACAGCAATTTTGAATTTCTCATCTCCGCCGCGGCCTCCATCGCGGAACACCTCAGCGCCGTTTTCTGCACGCTCAATTTCTATGTCCAGAACGGCGATCACACACTCGAACTGCACGGAGACGCAACCGGACTCAAAGGACGGATACTCTCGCTGCTCACCGAAATCAGCCCGTCCGATTCCGATTTTACGGCCCAGCTTTCCGGCGTCATGGAACAGCTGGAACCGGGAACCGTGCTTTATGTTCTCGCGCTGTCCAACCCGCCCGAACTTGCGGATATGCTCGAACTGCTTCAGGAACGCCATATCCATATTCACTGGATCTACGCGCCGAAACAGAATTTCCCGTACGTCGATCCCGAAACTCCGCTGGTTCTGGACCCGGCGAAAATCCGGATTGACCGCGGGCGTTCACTCTCACCGACCCTTGCATCCTGCCGGAGCGATCTGCGGGAGGTGCTGGAACAATGCTGAATTTCATCCGGAGTCTGCGGAAAAAACGCGCGGAGCGGATTATCGACCGTTCCCACATGCGCACCGCCCCCGAACGGGCGCCGATGCACGCGATCTTCTGCGCGCTCTATGCTATTGCAACCTTTTCCGTGCTCTGGCAGCACTGTCACCCCTACATTTCGATTCTGATCCTCGCGCTCATCGCGCCGATCTCTCTTGCCGCGTGGGTTCCGTATTCCAAGTTTTCGCTGAACAAGCGTTTTATCCTTCAGCTCATTCTCATTTGCACTGCCGTGCTCTGGGCATATTACCGGTTCCGGACCGGAGAACTTGCGGATAAAGTCTGCCTCGAACTCGTCGGACTTGCCGGGCTCACCTTCCTCATGGGAAGACGCTCCCGCGACTACTGTTTCATCTTCGTCATCAGCGCTTTTCTTCTGTTCTACGGAGCGTTGCTGCCGCGCGTCTTCTTCCTCGGACTCTTTGCCGGAGCGGCGGTCTGCATCCTTCTGATCTTCTATGCGGGACGCAATATATCGCTTTCCGGCGACGCCTCCGTCAAACCGGCGGAGCGCAGACTGAAACGTACATGGGTGTTCTATGTGACTCACGCGCTGCTGACGTTTTTTTTCGCAGCCTGCATCTTTCTGTTTCTGCCGAAACTGCCGTACAATACGGAAGGAGCATTCGAGGTCTCTTTCTTCACCGACAAGGATTCCTTCGTTCCGCTCTCCATGCAGAAATGGCTGCACAATGAAAAAAAAGAAACCAGATTCAAAGCGGACGCGGGGATCATTGACAAAACCTTGAAGCCGAAACTGGTGGATCCCGGAAAAGGAACGCCGATGGAGATCAGGAAGGCGTCGGCGAACTCGAACGCAAACGGCGGCGGAACCGCCGCCATGCAGGGGAAAGATCTGCTCTTCACGGTAAAATCTCCTCTGAAGCTCTATCATATCGCACGCGTCTACAATCAGTACGACGGTTCCGCCTGGCATTTCCAGCTGCCGGTAAAATACACTGGTGTGCGCCGACTTCATTCCGATGAAAGAGAACCGGTCAGCTCCGATATCGAAATCAGCTACACCATATGCAAATGGATTACGCCGCGTCTCTTCGCGCCGTACCTGCCGGTGTTTTTCTCAAGGCAAGACAACGCATTCATTGTGAACCGGAGAGAGCTTTTCACAGCGGAGCTTCCCGATCCGAAGGACAATTATCCGGCACTCCCATTCCGTTACAATGCAACCGTACGCGTCTTCCTGCCGCAAAACGATGTTCCGGTCCTCCCGCATCTCCCGTCCACCCGGAAGTATACGATCTACTGGCTCGAACGCGCACCGAAATACATCTACCGCGCCTTGCCGAAACGCAAAATCTCAAAGCGTCTGACCAATCTGGTTGAAGAACTTACAAAGGACAAGACAAACGATTATGAAAAAGCGCTCGCCCTCCGCGACTACCTGCGGAACAATTTTCCGTATGTCCTGAACGCCGCACCGCTGCCCAAAGGCAAGGAAACCGCGGATTATTTCATCTTTGAGCTCAAAACCGGGCACTGCGAATATTTCGCGACCGCGCTCGCCGTCATGGCGCGCATCGCGGGAATTCCCTCGCGCATCGCAACCGGATTCTCGCCGGGGAATTACAACACGCTCACCACTCAGTTTGAAGTCTATGAGTACCACGCACATGCATGGACTCAGATTTTCATCGAGGGATACGGCTGGCTGACGTTTGATGCCACGCCTCCGCAGAACATTATTTCCCGCACGACCCCGACCGGAATCGGCACGCTTCGCGATCCGTTCGGTGACGAATGGAAAATCAAGCCGCCCGAACTCGCGGAAG
>URNE01000284.1 GCA_900549045.1 uncultured bacterium
GATGGCACAGAGTTTCGAGGCAAATCTGATCCAGAGAGGATCCAAGGACGCTTTCAAAAAAGCAAAAAGCATTCTGAGAAACGGAGAACTGCTCTGCTGTCATGAAAGTCAGCCGGGAGTGCTCCGCGCAGTCTGCCGCGATCACAAGGGAAACGTCTCCCGCGTCGAAGTCCACGGCTTCCCCGACGGTCCCTACACGGCGACCTGCTCATGCGATCCCGGCACGAACGGATTCTGCTGTCACGCCATCGCGGCGTGTCTGCATCATGCGAAATACACCATCAAGCCGCAGGAACATCAGGAAGCGGATCATCCGGCTCAATATGCCGGGCTCAAATTCGCCGGACTGCCCGAGCTGCTCCAGCAGGTGCTTGCACCGCCCGACGCAACCGTCGCCATCAACGCGGAATCCGATTTCCCGCACACGCCGAGCAAGTGGGAACGGATCATGTTCACGGTCGTGCTGCACTGGAACAACCGCGACTATGCGGGAAATCTCAACAACATCCGCCAGCTCCATTTCGGGAAAAACCTCGCCGTCTCGCTCCAGCTCAGCCACTTCCCGCAGCAGGACCGTCAGATCATCCGCTACCTTGCCATCAACGCCCAGCAGGACGGAACCAAGCTTTCTCTCGACGCGGAACAGACTGCGGAATTCTTCCACTGTCTGATCGACTTCCCCCGCTTCTTCCGCCTGAAGGAAAAAGTCGTGGTTCACAAGGAACAGGCGGATCCGGCTCTGCTCATCGAGGACGCCGGACGCGGCTCGCTGCTCCGTTCCGCCCTCATCGTCAAGGGCGTCCCGCTTCCGCTGAAGGATGTGAAAGTCATCGCCGGACGCGCCGGATGCTGGGTCGGAATGCTCGGTGAATACTGGTGGATCTGCGCCCAGGCGGATGTGCTCTGGATCCGCAATTTCCTCCGCACGACCGTTCAGCCCTGCGACCGCAAATCCGCAAAAATTCTCGCGGCCGCCGACTGGCTCCCCGTCAAAATCATCGCAACAGGAGACGTGCAGGTCAATCAGCGCAAATTCAAACCGTTCTTCGACGGGGGGCTGCGCGTCGACGGCGGACTCGAAATCGAAGTTCTGTTCGATTACGGCGGACACCTCTGCAAGGGCGACCAGCAGCGTTTCGCACAGAAAGACGACATCTACTGGCGCCGCGATTCCGAAGGGGAAGCCGCCGTTGTCAACGAACTCCTCAACTTCGGTTTCGAACTCCTCAAAGGCGGCGAAACCGGAACCCCAGAGACGCGGCTTCTGCTCCGCGACCGCGAAGCGATCGGCGTATTCGTCGACGAACTGATTCCGCACTGGATGGGCGCCCGGCGCAAATTCGCCCTCTCCTCTTCACTCGCAATGCTCTGCGGCGACGCCTCCGCACTCCGCATTTCCACGGAAGTCGTTGCGGAAACGGAGGAGGGATTCGACCTCAAAGTCACGCTCTCCGGCGCGGGCGTGCCGGTCCGCTGGCGCGATCTGGTCAAGGCGGCGACACGCAACGAACTCTTCCTTTCCGCCGGCGCCGCACTGCTCATCAAGATTCCGCCCCCGCTGCGCCGTCTCGCCGCCTCGGTCGCGGATGTCGCGCACCCCGTCCCAGGTCAGGAACTGCGCAAGGACGACCTTGCCGAAGTTCTCCGCATGATCCGTCCGGCCGCGTATCACTGGGCAAAGATGGCAGACGGCATTCCAGGCGCGGTCCCGACCCGCTTTCTGCGGCTGAAACTGGATTTCGACGAGGCGCTCGACGAAAGTTCCGCGCAGAATCAGATCATCCCCGCCGGACTCTTCCGCGGTGAACTGCGCAACTATCAGATGCAGGGCGTCCGCTGGCTCGCCGCAATGGGAAAACAGGGATGCAATCTCGTGCTCGCCGATGAGATGGGACTCGGAAAGACGATCCAGACTCTCGCGCTTCTCGCCTCCGACGTCGTCGAAAACCTGCCCGCGCTCATCATCTGCCCGACCAGCCTGATTGAAAACTGGGCGCGGGAAAGCGCGAAATTCACGCCGGAGCTGAAGACGCTCGTCATTTCCGGCGGCGACCGCAAACCGCTGTGGGAAAAGGCGATGGCGCATGACATCTGCATCACCTCGTACAGCCTGATCCGCCGCGACACCGAGCATTTCCGCGGGCTCCGTTTCCGCTATGTGATTCTCGATGAAGCCCAGCATATCAAAAACCCGGCAACCGCCAACGCCCAGGCCTGCAAGATGATTGAATCCGCCCACCGCCTGGTCCTGACCGGAACGCCCCTGGAGAACTCGCCGGAAGACCTCTGGTCGATCTTCGATTTCCTGCACCACGGTCTGCTCGGAACGCTGAACTCCTTCCGCAGCCGCTATGTGGTCAATCCCGCCCCCGAAATCCTGCATGAACTCGCCGACCGCATCGCGCCGTACATGCTCCGCCGCAAAAAGGAGGACGTCAGCCGCGAACTGCCCCCGAAACACGAGCAGATACTCTACTGCCAGATGGGCCAGGCTCAGCGAAAATTCTATGAGGAGTTCCGTCTCCGCGGATGCGAAATCCTGCGCAAACTCCGCGAGCCGGCCGAAAAGAAATCACGGATTGAGATGCTCAGCGCCCTGCTGCGTCTGCGTCAGATCTGCTGCGACCCGGCGCTTCTCCCCGCAAACCAGAATCCGGGCGTGACGGAATCGGCAAAAATGGAACTGCTCAAGGAACTCCTGCTCGAATCGGCGGACAGCGGACACAAGGTTCTGCTGTTCAGCCAGTTCACCTCGCTCCTCCGCAAAGTGCGCGAATGGATGGAGGGACAGGCAATCAAATACGAGTATCTCGACGGAACGACGACCGACCGCATGGCGCATGTCGACAACTTCAACAATTCGTCCGACATCCCGGTCTTCCTGCTGAGTCTGAAAGCCGGCGGAGTCGGTCTCAACCTCACTTCGGCGGACACAGTCATCATCTGCGATCCGTGGTGGAACCCGGCGGCGGAAGCGCAGGCGGAAGACCGTTCGCACCGGATCGGCCAGACCCGCGCGGTGAACTGCATCAAACTGATCGTGGAAAATTCCGTGGAAGAGAAGGTTCTGGAACTTCAGAAGATGAAAGCCGGACTCTTTGAAAATCTCGTCGAATCCCCGACCGAAGCGTTGCGCTCCGTTTCAATGGAAGACCTCGAATTCCTCCTCAGCGCACAATGAAAAAAGGAACGGCTTCCGCCGTTCCCGTAAAATCTCAATTCACGTCAAACGTTATTTCTTCTTTGCCGGAGCCGGCTTTTTCGCATCCGGCTTCGCGTTTTTGCTCTTCACCGTCTTCACGGAATACGCGGTGACGGGCGGAGCGGCGGCGTCGAGTTCGCGGAGTTTGCGTTTCAGCTCTTCGAACTCGCGCTTGCTGAGATCTTCATGCAGACGCGCCGCAAGACTGATGTAAGTCACCTCTTTGGACTCAAAGCTCAGCACGGTTCCATCTGCAAGCGGAACGTTGATGAATCCCGGGTGGTTCCCGATGCGCTCAACCGCAATCGGCATTCTTCCGTTGACGGGCTTTTTGTATCCGCCGAGAAAAATGTACGGATAACGCTGCTTTGTATTCGCCTGGCAGATGAGATAGTTAATGTGATTGTTGCTCTTCACCAGCTTCTGGAACTCCTCCGGCTTGGCTAAATCCAGGTAATGTCCGCCGTTTTGCAAAGCGTACATCTGATAGGTGGAACCGATTTCATTCAGGTTGCCGACACAGTTTCTGAGATCGATCTTCTCCTGCGAATCCGAGAGAGCGGGTATCAGGAACACAACAATGCCGACCAAAGCCGCGATCACCGGGAGCGCCACAAAGCCGGCAATCGAAAAACCGAAACGCAATCCGGCTTTGTCATCATTCATCGGGACGTCGATGGAATCCGTCGTGCGGGTGAACGCGTCCGCCGCCGCCCAGATGAACAGCAGGACATAGCAGAGAAATCCGATCCAGACATGAGCAAAGACTATCAGCAGTATTGTAAGAATTCCGAAGATGAACCGTATCAACGCTTTAAT
>URNE01000285.1 GCA_900549045.1 uncultured bacterium
GGGGAGGGGAGGTGTTCGCTGAAGAAATTTTTCACGGAGACGTTGCGGATGTGACCGCGTTCCTTGTCTGTGGTGTAGTATCCCGGCTGGATGCGGAACGCGAAATCGTGTCCGGGCGTGCAGCCTTCGACATAGATGTTTTCGTATGAGACTCCGTCCACGGTTGAGTGGTCGATGATGCAGATGCCGAGGGTGTAGTTGCTGCTTCTGATAATGCGGATATTTTCAAAGCGGACGTCATGGAGGAGGTCTCCCTGTGAGGTGTGTCCGATCTGCAGTGCGCCGCCTGCGCAGTCGTTCCAGAGCACGAGATCGCGGAAAAGGAGATTCCCCGAAACCATGTCGAAGGAGCGGCGGGTCTTGATCGCCACACAGTCGTCATTGCATTTCATGAAAGCGTGTTCCACAAGCAGATTTTGGCAGGAGCGGGGCTGAATGCCGTCGTTGTTCTGAATCCAGGAAATGCACTTGTAGCTCCGGACGGTGCAGTTCTGCACGCCGCTGATGACGAAGTTCCAGAATTGCGGATTGTAGAGGAGCGGGCCGTCATAAAGCAGATTCTGTCCTTTGTGAAAACAGATGCATCCTTCATATCCGGCGTCGCCGATCCATTTTTCGCCCATGCGCGCGCCTTTGTTTTCTCCGGCGTCGCGCGGATTGCGTGAACCGTCGATGATGCCCTGTCCAAGAATTCTGACATTTTCATTTTCTTCAGTCCGGATGCCCGCCCGGAGGACGGCCCCGCGGGGGAGCCAGACGGTTTTCCCGGATTCCGGACGAAACAGGCGGCCTGCAATGTCATGGAGTCCGGGGCGGAACGCCAGAACATCGGCGGTTCCGCAGAGCAGATCGTCTTCCGTATGAATTCCGGGGGCGAGCCATTTTGCATTTGCGAGATCCGGCGCCGGCATGATGGCGTCGGCAAGGATGTAAACGGTATAGGCGGGGGCGTTTTCCGTCTCGTAATTGATTTCCAGCACACCGTAACGGGGGGATGGCAGAGTCAGTTCCGCTGAATTTCCGTGAATCGCGACTGCGGCTTTTTCTTCGAGCGACGGGCGGAATTTTGCGGAATGAACGCGGCTAGGAAAGGTCAAATGCACGACGCAGGGATCGTTCGCCGCAAAGGAGAGAAACGCTTCGGCCCCGCCGTTTTTGTGCGGTTCAAGTGATATTGAAGTCGTGCGTCCCGTGGCCGCGTAATGCCAGCGTTTCCCCGTCGCGGAGCGGATGTGGGCGGAGATCGGCGATGCGGGAATTCCGGGGAGGTTCGTTTCGCATTGAACCGGCGGGTTCCCGTTCTGTTCCGCAAAGTAGTCGGCGGTTATGATTTTTCCTCCTCCCTCTTCGAACATGCGGATCCGTTCCGGTGAGACGGTGTTGTGGTTCATGTCGCAGACGCGCGGAATTTCTCCGGAAAAGCTGTGTTCAATGTATACCTGATGCAGCACGCGTGTCACATAGAGATTGAACTGCTCGTCGCTGAAATGGTCCTGAGGAAAAAGCGTTTCAATGCAGACCGTATTTCCATATTCCGGAAGAGTCTTTCCGCTGAACGGGTTTTCATGGTTGAACAGCTCGCTCAGGTACAGCTGCTGACGGGTTATCTCCTCCGGCGTGTAGATTTTCCCCTGCGTAATGGGGACGAGCCAGAGGAACATGCCGCGACGGTATATCTGTTCAACCGCGTAATCGTAAAGGCGGATGAGCTGCCGGAAGTTTTCCATTCCGGAGAGGGTTTCGTCGCAATATTTCAGGCGGATGAGGTTGCAGCCCTCCTGCTGAAAGCGGTTCAGTTCAGCATCGGTCCGGGAGTCGGAGAGCGGCGTGAAATCCCGCCCGTTCAAAGCCAGGGGTAGACGGAAACGGTCGCAGAGCTGTCCGTCAAGCACTCGGAAAGGAGAAGGAAAATTCATCATATTCTCCTTTTATCAGAGGTAGGGGAAGTCGCAGCCTTTGTCGGCCTGCATGACGTTGTCGATGTAGTGACGCACAAATCCGCGCTCGAATTTTTCTTTCGGTTCAAACTTCGTCTCTTTCAGACGCGCCTCGATCTGCTCCGGCGTGAGTTCGACGTTGAGAATGCCGCGGTCGACGTCCAGTTCGATGATGTCGCCGTTCCGCACTGCGCCGAGGGGACCGCCGTCGCACGCTTCCGGGCAGACGTGGAGGACGACGGTTCCGAATGCGCCGCCGCTCATGCGTGAGTCGGTGATTCGGACATAGTCGTTGATTCCGCGCTTGTGCATTTTCGGGGGAATCGGCATGTAGTTGCCGAATTCGGGCATTCCGGGCGCGCCTTTCGGACCGTATCCGCGCAGAACGACAGCTTTGTTTTCGTCCATGTCGGACTCCGGATCGAGCAGATATTTTTCCGCGTCGGCGAGGGTGTCGAAGACGCGCGCCTCTCCGCGGAACTTCATGATGGAGGCCGCGGAGCGTTTGATTACCGCGCCGCGCGGCGCAAGATTGCCGTGAAGAACGGCAATCCCGCCTTCCGGTTTCAGCGGTTTGTCAAACGGGGCGATCACTTCCGGAAGATATGGAGGCTGCACGTTTTTAAGATTTTCTTTCAAGGTCTTGCCGGTAACAGTCAGCGCATCTGTGTGGAGCAGCGGTTCGAGTTCCTTCATGAGAGCCGGAACTCCGCCCGCCTGATGGAATTCGATTCCGACCGTTCCCTTGCCGGAGGGCTTGACGTCGACGAGGACGCGGGTGCGTTCGCTGATTTTCTGGAATTCATCGAGTTTGAGTTCGATTCCCGCACGTCGCGCGATTGCGGTGAGGTGAATGATGAGATTGGTGGAACCTCCGGAACTCATAAGAACGGTAATGCAGTTCTCGATCGCCTCTTTGGTGACGATATCGGTCGGTTTGATGTCGCGGCGGATCAGCTCCATGATCTGCCGTCCGGTTTCTTCCGCATAACGCATTTTTTCTGCGGAGACAGCGAGGGCGGAAGCGCTTCCGGGGAGGGAGAGGCCGAGCGATTCGGTGGCGCACTGCATGCTGTTTGCGGTTCCCATGATCGGACATGCTCCGACGCTTCCATAGAGACAGCCTTCCGCCTGTTTGAGGTCATCTTCGCCAAGCTCTCCGGCAAGATAACGGGTCCAGAGCTTGAAACTGTCGGTTCCGCAGGCGAGCGATTCTCCCTTGTAGTTTCCCGGGAGCATGGGACCGCCGGGGAGGAAGATCATCGGTTTGTCGGCGGAGACAGCCGCCATGAGCTGCGCGGGAACGTTTTTGTCGCACGAACCGAGAAGAATTACGCCGTCGAACGGGTGGCGCGCGATCAGCTCTTCGGTGGTGATGGAGAGAAGATTGCGGTAGATGAGGCTTGAAATGTCGAAAAAGACTTCGCAGATCGACATGGTGTTGACTTCAAGCGGGAAGCCGCCCGTCGCCCAGACTCCGCGCTTGACGGCGTCGGCGAGCTGACGGAAGTTGTAGTGTCCCGGGTTGGTTTCCGCCCAGGTGTTGACGATTCCGACGATGGGTTTTTCGAGGTCGGCGTCCGTATAGCCCATGGATTTTATGAGGGCGCGACGGAGCAGGCACTGGCGCGTACCGGGTTTGAGCCAGGTTTTTGAAGTGGAGTTCTGCATGTTCTGGTCCTTGTGTTTAAGGTGTTGTCTGAATGAGTTTCGAGGTGAGTTTACGTATGGTGAATCCGAATTCCGGGTTTTCAATCTGCCGGATCAGAAGAGCGGCGGCTTCGCGTCCGAGCTCCCCCATAGGCGGTTCAACGGTCAGGAGCGGATGCGGCAGAAACGCGGTCAGAAGCGAATGGTCGAACCCTGAAATGCGCAGATGCGAAATATCAATCCCGCGCGTCTGGAATGCGCGAATCAGCATGCCGGCGCAGAAGTCGTTGAGGCAGCACACCGCATCGGGGGCTTTCTCCGGTGTGCGGAAAAGTTCATAAAACTCCTCCGTTTCCTTTGCGGAATTCGGATTGGAGATATACCACTCCGGATGTGGAATGAGACGGCATTTTTTGAGTCCTTCGAGGAA
>URNE01000286.1 GCA_900549045.1 uncultured bacterium
AACTCTTGAAAATTGCTTTTTTTTCATCTTTCGCGTTTGAAAATAAGCCAATGGATGATATAGTATTCCCCAAGATGTAGTACTTGAGATAGAAACATGCACAACATATAGGGGAAAGCCATGAAAATTCTAAAACGAAGTGGAGAGGAACAGGAATTTGACATAGAGAAGATCCGTTCCGCAGTCGCGAAAGCCAACCAGACCGTGCCGTTCAAGAATGCGCTGACTGCTCAGCAGATCAATGCCATTGCCGAACATGCCGCCGGAATCTGCGAGGCTCTTGATCGCTCTCTTTCCGTCGAAGAGATTCAGGACATTGTCGAAACCAGAATCATGCAGGAAGGCGCTTTCGAAGTCGCCAAGAAGTACATCACGTACCGCTATACCCGCAGTCTGGTGCGTCAGGCGAATACGACCGACAATAAGATCCTCACTCTCATCGAATGCAACAACGAAGAAGTCAAGCAGGAAAACTCCAACAAGAACCCGACGATCAACAGCGTTCAGCGCGACTACATGGCGGGCGAGGTATCCAAGGACATCTCCACCCGTCTGCTCCTTCCCGAGGATGTTATCGCCGCGCATGAAAAGGGCATCATCCATTTCCACGATATGGATTACTACGCCCAGCACATGCACAACTGCGACCTCGTCAACCTTGAGGACATGCTGCAGAACGGAACCGTGATTTCCGGAACCATGATTGAGAAGCCGCACAGTTTCTCCACCGCCTGCAACATCGCCACGCAGATTATCGCGCAGGTCGCCAGCAACCAGTACGGCGGACAGAGCATCTCTCTTACGCACCTCGCTCCCTTCGTCCAGATTTCCCGCGAGGCAATCCGCAAGAGCACGCTTGAAGAATTCAATATGGTCAAAGTCGCGGTTTCCGAAGACGACCTGAATGCTATCGTCGAAAAGAGACTCCACAACGAAATCGCCCGCGGCGTTCAGACCATTCAGTATCAGGTCGTTACGCTGATGACCACCAACGGCCAGGCTCCGTTTGTGACTGTTTTCATGTATCTCAACGAAGCCAAGAACGAACGCGAGAAAAAAGACCTGGCAATCATCATCGAAGAGGTTCTGAAGCAGCGTTATGTCGGCGTCAAGAACGAGGCTGGAGTTTATATCACCCCCGCATTCCCGAAGCTGATCTACGTGCTGGAAGAAGACAACATCACGCCCGGAGCGGAGTACTATTACCTCACCGAGCTTGCCGCAAAATGCACCGCGCGCCGTCTGGTTCCCGATTACATCAGCGAAAAGAAAATGAAGGAACTCAAAGAGGGCAACTGCTTCCCCGTCATGGGCTGCCGCTCCGCTCTCTCCCCGTGGCGCGATGCAAACGGAAACTACAAGTTTTACGGACGTTTCAATCAGGGCGTCGTCACCATCAACCTCGTGGATGTCGCGCTCTCCAGCGAAAAGGATATGGACCGCTTCTGGAAAATCTTCGATGAGCGTCTGGCGCTCTGCTATAAGGCGCTGATGTGCAGACACAACCGCCTGAAAGGCACGCTTTCCGACGCCGCGCCGATTCTCTGGCAGTACGGAGCTATCGCGCGTCTGAAGAAAGGCGAAGTCATCGACCCGCTGCTCTACAACGGCTATTCCACAATCTCCCTGGGCTATGCGGGGCTCTGCGAATGCGTGCACTACCTGACCGGCAAGAGTCACACCGATCCTGAAGCGACGCCGCTTGCGCTCAAGATCATGAAGCACATGAACGCCGCGTGCGAACGCTGGAAAAAAGAGACGACGATCGGGTTCGGCATTTATGGAACTCCTTTGGAATCAACCACCTACAAATTCGCCAAGTGCCTGCAGAAACGCTTCGGAGTCATTCCCGGCGTTACCGACAAGAACTACATTACGAACAGCTACCACGTCCATGTGACGGAAAACATCGACGCCTTTTCCAAGCTCTCCTTTGAGTCGCAGTTCCAGTCCCTCTCCACGGGCGGCGCGATCAGCTACGTTGAAGTTCCGAATATGCAGAACAACCTGGAGGCGGTTCTGCAGGTGATCCGCTTCATCTACAACAACATCATGTATGCGGAACTGAACACGAAGAGCGATTACTGCCAGGAGTGCGGTTTCGACGGCGAAATCCAGATTGTCAAGGATGATTCCGGCAAGCTGATCTGGCGCTGCCCGAAATGCGGAAACACCGATCAGAGCCGCATGAATGTGGCCCGCCGGACCTGCGGTTACATCGGTTCGCAATTCTGGAACCAGGGAAGAACGCAGGAAATCCGCGACCGGGTCCTGCATCTCTGATAAAACGGAGGGTTCTGATGAATTTCAGCGCTATCAAACCTACGGATATCGCAAACGGAAGAGGCGTGCGGGTCTCCCTGTTCGTTTCCGGCTGCACTCATCATTGTCCCGGCTGTTTCAATGCCGCCACATGGGATTTCAGCGCAGGAACCCCCTTCACGCAAGAAACAGAGGAGAAAATTCTCGGTCTCCTCAAGCCCGACTACATCAACGGTTTGTCGCTTCTCGGCGGCGAACCGTTCGAGCCGGTCAATCAGCGCGCACTCCTGCCGCTGATCCGCAAATTCAAAGAACGCTTTCCCGCCAAGGATATCTGGGCGTATACCGGTTATGTCTATGACCGCGATCTGGTTCCAGGCGGACGCGCCTACTGCGAGGTCACCGATGAGATTCTGGATTCTCTTGCGGTCCTGGTCGACGGTCCGTTCATCGAACGTCTGAAGGATATTTCCCTGAAATTCCGCGGTTCCTCGAACCAGCGTCTGATCGACATGACCGCAACCCGCCGCACGGGAAGCGTTGTTCCGCTTCCCTGACCCGGGGCGTTCGGTCATACAATCCAAACCGAACGACTGACACGGCCCCTTTCAGTCTCTCGACGTTCAGAATCAAAATTCTGAACTTTGCTGCTTCGGACGTCATGCGCTGAAGTTTGCCCGCCGCAGGGAGTCCGCGGCCGGAGAGAACATCGCCCCGGCCGATATCGGCTATGCGCAAAAAGAGTGCGTGTGCGGAGAATTCGTCGGCGCGAACGGTTTGCTTCGGCGCACCCGCGTCACGGAACGCCGTTCCGCCGACGGTTCTTCCGGAGAAAATATAACTACCATTGCCGCCAGTGGTTCGGGTCAAAGCGGTAAATAAGCCGGCTTGGAACTGGATAAAACAAAGTTTTCGCTTTTTCCGGAGATCCGTCCGTTATCCGGAATCCCCCCGGGATTCCTCCGTTGTAGCGCAGATCGCGCACGCGGATGGCGACAACATTTTCCCCGTCCCACCGGATTGCGGAAGCGGGAACGGGATAGCGGCGGACGACTTCCCAATATTTCGGGACGGATTCCGTCGTTTCGCCGATCATCACACCGTTGAACCAGGTGCGGTCGAGGTCGTCGATCGGTCCGGCCACAACATAAAGCCGGCGTCCCTTCCATTCCGGCGGCAGGGTGAAATGAATCCGGTAGAACGCATCGCCGTCGTATGGCGCGGCAAAGCGGGGATTGTAATACGGATTTTTCATTGTAATTCCCTGCGTTTCCCAGTAAGCGCCGATTTTGATTTTCCGCCAGGAGGAATCATCAAATTCCGGATTCTGCCAGCCCAGCGATTCTCCTTTGCTTTGCGGATCAATTGCAAACGGAACAGCCTGTCCGGAAAAATCGGTGCGCGGAGCGGAAAGATCCGGAATGGAGAACACATCGCGTGCGGCAACTCCGAGATTGGTCAGAAGGACGGAAAGAATCCGCCGGGCTTTGACAACCGATGAATTCTGCTGAAAGTCTTCCGGAAGGACCGAAAGAGCGATGATGTTTCCCTCCGATTTGAGAATTTCCGCTTCTCCAAACGTCTGGACGGAGCGGACCGGATTGAAGTAAAAATCCGAGTTGCCAAGTCCGCGTGTCCATTTTTCGGGTGCTCTGCTTTTTGCCAGGCGGACTTGTTCCGTCTGAATGGCGGAATGCAGCAGTTCCGCTTGAGACGCATTGGGTTTCAGCAGAAGAACGGTTT
>URNE01000287.1 GCA_900549045.1 uncultured bacterium
TGCGGATCTCCCGCGGAGTGCAGTGTGCCAGTCGCCGGAAGAAGGAGGAGAAGAGATTCGGGTTCCGGTAGCCGACGGACTTGCCTATTTCCGCAATCGGAAGGTCGGTGTCCGCGAGCAGTTTCCGGGCCGTTTCGAAACGGAGCTTGGACTGATACGCTTTCACGGTCATTCCAGTCTCCTTTGCAAAGATGCGGTTGAGGTGGCGGATGCTGAGTTTGAAGAGGCGCGCAATCTCCGGCACGGCATCGGCGTCGCGGATTTTGAAGAAGAGAATCCGCTTGATTGTTCCGATTCTGCTTTCGCGGATCGCGGGAGAGAAGCGCGGAGTTTCGCAGCCGAAAAGCTCTCCGAAATTCTTCTGGAAGAAGAGCATGAGATAGGCTGTGATGAGTGCGCGCAGAACCGGAACGGTTGCTCCGGTTTCGGTTTCCCCCTGCATTGCGATTTCATTCCAGAGCGTTTCCAGTGCTGGATCAATGGGGAACTGATAGAAACGCCGTGCGGCGATCTCCGCAATCTTCTGCTCTGCGCCCGGCGCGTGAATCTGAATGCCGATGAGTGTCGCGCGATGCGGACCGTCCTTGCCGAAGCGCCGGCTGTGCAGCAGAAGATCAGGCAGAAAAAGCAGCTGTTTCATTGCGGGCACGGAGCGGATCGGCGTGTCGTCGACGAATGTGGTCATGCTGCCGGATTCGATGATGTCCATCGTGCAGAACGGGTGTTCGTGCTCTTCAATGAATACATCGGGATCGGGCACGGATTTATGAAAGTTCAAAACGGAGAATTCGATGCCGTTCAGAGTAAATCGGATCGCATGGTCGCCCACGGCGCGGTTTACGTTCCGGTTGAATTTCAGATAAAAGTCCTGCATGAATTTCTCCTTTCGGATAATATATTTCCATGTCAGAAGAAAAACAATGCGGGAGTTTCCGGAATGTCCGGAAAGATAAAGAAGTGTCCGGAATCCGGAGTTTTTTTATCCGAGCGCGATAACCGAACCCGGATAAACGCGGAACACGCCGTTTTTACGGGGAACGACGGGAAGCGTGTTGACGCGGATCCGTTTTTGCTGTTCCGTGCTGCGCAGAAAGACCGGACCGTAGAGACGCGCTGCTTCCGGCGCAAGCGAAAGCAGGAAGGCGTCCGGAGCAATCTCTTCCAGGTTCACATGCTTGATGCGCTCCGCATAACTTCCCGTTTCGGCGAAGGTGCCGACGTGCAGTTCCCGTTCAGACTCCATCCACGCATCGAGCATGGAGCTGAAGAATTCCTTCGAGGCTACGGGCGCCCAGCCGCCGTAGCCGGGCGCGACGCCGTGAAACATAATGACCGTGAAGGTCCCCGGCTGAACCGACTGCTCATGAATCTTCGCAAAATCCTCTGGCGTTGTGTTCTCTCCGATGTAGACGCGGCGCGGTGTTTCCAGGAGATTGTTTGCGGCGAGGAGGCGTGAGACGAACTCCTCTTTTGCGCCGTACGGAGCGGTGTAGGTAACCGGGCGGGTTCCGGTGTGTTCGAAAATCTGCCGCTGGGTTTCGGCGATTTCCCACGCGAGCGTTTCAAACTGTTTTTCCTGTGCGAGGCGTTGCGGATTGGAGTGGCTCATCGAGTGATTGCCGATTTCGTGTCCGCGCCGGTGCAGTTCGCGGATGCCGTCCCAGTTGAGGCGGCGGGAACATGCGCGGTCGTTGGATTGCGGATTGATGTAAAAGGTTCCGCGCCATCCGCGCTTCTCAAGTTCGGGTGCGGCGATTTCCAGATGATCCAGCGTGCCGTCGTCAAAAGTGAGTGCGAGCATGGCGGACTTGCCGTCGGGAAAAGAGCAGATTTCAAGGTTGCTGTTCATGACGCCTCCTCAGTTTTTGTCGGAAACTTCGTGTACATCCACGATTCTTCCGTGGAAACTGTTGACGATGTTCTGAACGAGCGGAACGTCCTTGACTTCCTGAATCAGTTCCTCCACGCTCTTGCGTTTGCCGAGCAGCTCGTCGATATTGAGGTCGGCATGCTCCGGTTCGGCGGAAGCGTCGTCCTCGTCGAACTCTTCCGCCGGAACGTCCTGCAGGAAGGACGTCGGCGCGGACATGACTCTCCTTTGTTCCGCACAGGGCGGCAGCGGCGGAAGCCGGCTGGAAAACGAACTTTCCGGCGTCGGCTCCGGTCCGGCGTCATAAACGGGATCCGGCATCTGTTCCGGGCGGGAAACCGGAGGCGGAAGGGGCGTCGGCTCCGGTTTCGGCTCCGGTTTCAGCGGATCGGAGGTTTTTTTTTCAGCTGGGGCGGGGGGTGGGACGGGATCCGGCTGCGCCGGGACGTCCGGCGCACTCTGCTGGATGATGACTTGCGGCGGCGGAAGATTCACATATGCGGGAACCGCATTCAGCGGAGCCAGTTCGCCGTTTTGACGGATGTAATTCAGACGTGCAATCAGGTCGTCCGCCTGCACCGCGTGCGCCATGCGCATGGCTTTGAGGAGCAGAGTTTCGATGAAGATCTGCTTGTTGATCGCCTCGCGCAGGAGGAATCCTGTGCCTGAAAGCTGTTCCAGGAGGCGCTGAACGACGTCCGGACGCACCAGTTTTGCGAGTTCGGAATAGATGCGGATTTTTTCGGGATTCTCTTCAAGCACGGTCTGCGGGTTCGGGAGCAGGGCGCACATGAGCGTCCCGCGGAGCCAGCCGAGAATTTCATCGAAGAGCAGTTCCAGATTCTTGCCGGCAGAGGCGAATTCATGAAGCGCGGAGACGACTTTTGGGCGGTCGTTGCAGAGGATCGCCCGGATGAGTTCCTGCATCTCCGCGGGAGCGGTCAGCCCGAACAGAGAGAGCGCCTGCGCCTCGGAGATTTCGGAAGCGTTCCCTTCGGCGGTTCCGAAGAAGGAGATCATCTGGTCGAGCAGCGACTGCGCGTCGCGCATTCCGCCGTCCGCCGCGCGTGCGATGACGTCGATTGCCGAATCGGAGATCCTCACTCCTTCGGAGCGTGCGATGAGAGCGAGCCGTTCCGCGATGAGATTGGTTGGAATCCGCTTCAGGTCAAAGCGCTGGCAACGGGAAATGACGGTCGGCAGAACCTTGTTGACTTCGGTCGTCGCAAAGATGAATTTCGCATGTTCGGGCGGTTCCTCAATGGTCTTGAGCAGAGCGTTCCAGGCGCTCTTGGAGAGCATGTGGACTTCGTCGATGATGTAGATCTTGTATTTGGAACAGATCGGCAGGTGCAGGACTTCCTCGCAGATTTCGCGCGCCTTTTCGACTTGCGTATGCGTTGCGGCGTCGATCTCGATCACGTCGACGCTGCTTTCATTTGCGATGGAGACGCAGGATTCGCATTCGCAGCAAGGTTCCCCGTCGACGGGATGGAGACAGTTCAGCGCTTTGGCGAAGATGCGGGCGGAAGTCGTTTTTCCGATTCCGCGCGGCCCGACGAAGAGATATGCCTGGGCGATTCTTCCTGAAATGATTGCATTCCGCAGGGTCCGGGCGATATGTTCCTGTCCGACCATGTCGGAGAACTTCTGCGGTCTCCATTTGCGGGCGATAACCTGGTAAGCCATATTGATATCCTGTTCTGTTATTCCATCAGCAGCACGGAGTTTGATTCGGGATCCTGAAGAACCCGGACTGGACGCTGTGCCGCGGTTGTTTTTTTGAGTTGATAGCCGAATGCCCGGAGGTTTTCGAATACGAGCTGCGGATCATCCGGTTCCCAGGACCACTTGGGGTTCGGGGCTGTTCGCCGGGCAACCTGTTCGAGCGTGAGAGACGCCCCGTCTGTGAGCCGGAACCTGCAGAGAAAATTGCTGTCGATCTCGGGATTTCCGAGCATGAGGGCGTCGCGGTAGAACGCTCTGCAGAGCGGCAGATTTTCGACTTGTATCAAGATTTCCGTTTCAGCATTCGGCATCAGATGAACTCCCAAGATGATTTGAACAAAAGATAGCGGTATTTACAGGAAAAACCGGAGACGCAGTAAAGAGTTATCTTGGT
>URNE01000288.1 GCA_900549045.1 uncultured bacterium
GAAAAAACATTTCATACTATAAGCGCAAATCCAGCAGATTCACGCTTATAGAGCTCCTTGTAACGATTGCGATTATCGCGATCCTCGCCGGGATGCTTCTGCCGGCGTTGAATTCCGCTCGGGGCAAGGCGAGAACGATCGCCTGCATGAATACGATGAAAGGTTTCGGAATGGCGGGAGTCCAGTATGCGGCGAACTTCAATGAATGTTATGTTCCCTATAATCTGAAAAATGACTGCAAGTGGTTTTCGAACCGTTCATTCGGCGAACTGCTGAGCTTGCCGGGCGAGGACAAACAGGCGGCGAACTACGATCCGCAATATGTCCGCGCTTCCGCTGTATGCGGAGAGGCGCCGATTCTGCCTGAGTTCCGGTACACTTCGGATTCCTCATGGCGTTCTCTGCAGAATGTCTACGGGCTTCTCAATCCGAGAACGGATGACGGAGAGATGCAGTCCGGCGGAACCAATGACGCGGAGCACCGGGTCGTTTATCTGAACAAGGTGAAATCGCCCTCCATGAAATTTGCTTTTCTTGAGGCAAACAATTCCGGACGTGTCCAGATCCATTGGTCGACTCTGGCACGCTGGCAGGAAAACGGTCCTGCGGAACGGATAGAGAAAGCCGCGTACCGTCACAATGGCGGAATGTATATGAATGTTGTGTTTTACGACGGGCATGTGCAGTGTCTTCCCGCCGGCCGGGTTGATGCCGCACAGTGGAACAGTCCCGCCCGCAGAAACTGGGATGCGTATAAATAAAATTTCCGCCTTACAGCATCGGCGTCAGAAGCGCGCAGAGATTTTCCGCCGCGCGGACGGCGCCGTTTTTTTGCGCGAGCGCTTCCGGAGTGATCTCGTCGGAGGCGGCGAGTTCGCGTTCCAGTTCCCGCTTCAGCGTATCCAGAAACGCGGAACCGCGGATGACGGCGTCGAGTTCGAAGTTCAGACGGAAACTTCGGACGTCGCAATTGCTGGAGCCGACCAGAGCCCATTCGTGGTCGACGAGCATCGCTTTCGCATGGACGAACACGCCGCGGCGTTCGAAGATGCGGACTCCGTCCTCCAGCAGCGGTGCGTAGAAACTGCGCGAGGCGAGCTTGACGTAAAAATGATTGTTGTTCAGCGGAACGATGATCCGTACGTCCGTTCCGCGCGCCGCCGCCATGCGCAATGCCATGAGAAACGGTGTGTCCGGCACAAAGTAAGGGCTGATAATCCAGATGCTTTTCTTTGCGGTTGCAACGGCGGTGTGAAAAATCTTTTCGCATCCTTCATAACACTGTCCCCATCCGGAGGCGACGAGACGGAGCGTGTGGTCGCCTTTCCGTTCCGGCGGAGGAAGAATGAAACCGGAAGCGATGCTTTCGGGCGTTTCGTTTGCGGCGTACATCCAGTCCCGCAGGAAAATCAGTTCGAGTTCGCCGACTGCGGGACCTTCGATGCGGCAGTGGAGGTCGTGAATCGCGCTGTCTCCGTGCCGTTTCGCGGGAACGTTTGCCGCGCTGATGTTGATTCCTCCGAGGAACGCGACGCGTCCGTCCACAACGAGCAGTTTGCGGTGGTTGCGCATCTGCATTCTCCAGCGGGTGAAGCTGTTCATCAGGGAAAACGGGCGGATTTTGAATGTTTTTATGCCGCGTCCGAAGCGGTTGAACATGCGGTAGAAGGCGGACCAGAAACTGCCGAAGCTGTCGTAAAGGATTTTGACTTCGACTCCGGTCGACGCCTTGTATTCGAGCGCTTTGAGAATGTCGCGTCCGATTTCGTCGTCGGCGATGATGAAGCTCTGGAGGAGGATCGCATGTTTTGCGCTGTGGATTTCGCGGAGCATTTTCGGATAGGCCGCGGTTCCGTCGCGGAGGAGTTCAATGCCGTTTCCCGCGATTGCGCGAGTGCCTGGAATGATGCGGTCGAGCGTCCGGGCGGAAACGGTTCCCCCCTCCCGGGTGAAGGTCTCGATCTGTTCGAGATAGCGGGCGATGTTTTCGTGCTGTTTGATTTTGGTGAGAAAATCATCCGCCGAGTCAGCCACGCGTTTTCCGATGGAGCTTCTGCGGCTGCGTCCGGCGAAGAAATAGAGAATGACTCCGAAGACGGGGAAAGCGAAGATGACCATGAACCAGAGCAGAGTCCTTTGCGGTTCATCGCCCTGATTGCGCAGAATGTCGATGGCGCAGAGCAGTTCCGCGAGGACGAGCGCAGCGATCCAGGCTGAATAGCTCAAAGTCAAGATTTGCTGAATTTCCATCAAAAGGTACCTCCGCTTTCGGGAGGGAAGGTATCACCGGAAGCGGAGGAAGTCAAATGAGTTTGTCGGTTTTTCTCGAAAATATGCGGGACCGGTGTTCAAACTTTTTTCAGATCGACGATGCTCATCATGGCCCCCGGATGCTTTGATTCTCCTTTTGAGCGACCATTGAATACACGATGTAAAGTTTTCCGTCCGCTTCACAGGCGGAGGGGTAGCTCCATTGCGGGTACAGATGCAGATTCCTGTCTTCGCCGTCGCGGAGGAAAAAGCCTTTATTGAAATTCATTGAGTGAGGTTCGGAAAAAAAGATTGCAAGGTGGTCACGGTTCCAGGCGGAGTCCCGGCCGGGGCGGAAGATGTTGCCGATTGCATAATTTCGCCCATCGGAAAGCGTTCCGGAATAGATTTTTGAGTTGATGAATGGAATATCGTGCTGAAACGGTCCGCTCCAATGCTCTCCGAGATCATCCGAACGGTACAGCAGAGGAATCTGGCGTTCATCATTCCGGCAAAACATGCAGAGCGCGGAATCCGCCGCGATTGCGGAGAGTTCCGGATGCAAAAGATGAGAACCGTTCGGCATATGTCCGTCTTTTTGAATCTTCACCAAGTGCCATTCGCCGTCCATTTTTCCGGAATCCGCAGTCAGAACCGCCGGAGTTGTCGGGAAACCGTCCATCTCCGCAATCCGTCCGGGAAGAAGCAGTTTTCCGTTTGGAAGATGAACGACATTGGTATTCAGCTTAAAGGGAATGGGGCTCCGCCGGCGGAAATGAAATTTTTGATCATTCTCGTCAAAAGAGTAGAGGTCGAGGGAATGCATGTGATCCGCGGAAACCATCGTGTTTATGAGAAGATAAAGCTGATCGTCGCAGATGCCGAAAACGGGAGGACAATACAGCAGTTTTCCTTCGGGGTCCTTTGCGATCAATTCCGCATCCGACCAGGTTTTGCCGCCGTCTGCGGAACGCCGCCCGCGGATCACGGTTTCGCCCTGAAGCTCTTTTTCCCTGTTGTTGTACCAGGCGGCAAAAACAGTTCCATGAAATTCAATTGCAGCGGCTTCATGCAGAAATTGATATTCATCCGGCATGTGAAGAGGAAATGTTTCCATTGATTCGTGAAAGGAAAGTTTTTTCCATGTCGAGGTCTGAAAGGGGAAAAACGGGAATACGGCGTCGCTGTCTGCGTTTTTCATAATGGGATCCTTGAAAAAAAATTTTGCCCGGAAGCGTCTGTCTCAGCGCGGGCGTGAGACAGGGCTTCGGGCGAGTGAACGGAGGGGGTTTTTATGGAATCAGAACGGCGTCCATCCATTGTCCGGGAGATTTTGCGCCGCCGATGCCGAAATCGCGGTAGAACGGAATCAGAAGGCGCACATCCTGCGAGGCGGCTGCTTCCAGCGCAATTTTCGGAGACGGTTTTCCCGGAGTTCCGACTACGCCGAAATAAAAGGTCCGGCTATGCGTCTTTCCTGTGTTGTCACGAAAAGAGAAAACCAGATTGTGGGGACCCCGGACATGAGCGGGGAGGGCGAGCGTGAATTTTTCCTGCACGGGCTTGCCGGACTTCAGCGTTTTTTCTCCGATCGTCTGTTTCTGAATGGATTCTCCTTTGAAGTTCAGAATTTCCCATTCGGCAGTTCCGGAGACGTCTTTTCCGGAGGTCTGCTCCATGACGACTTCCGCGTGCAGTTTCTCTCCGTGGAAATAGTAT
>URNE01000289.1 GCA_900549045.1 uncultured bacterium
TAAACTCGGTTTCGCCGCTGCGGAAGAGTCCGAACTTTGCGCCGACGATAGGCTTCTCGGTTTCACGGTCGATTTTCAAGCCCTTGACCGAGCCGTAGAGGATATCGTTTTTAATGGCTTCGCCGCCGTTTGCTTTGATCTCCACAAGGGCGGTGTCCTGTCCGGCATAGTCGAAGATTACGGGGTGTTTTTCATCGGAAAGAACATAGTGTTCCTCGGCGGCGATTTCCCTCACATACAGCTTTGCGCCTACGGGAATATCCGTCTTGAAGGTGATATTGCCGTTTTCATTACAGTTGGCAATTTCAAGCAGTCCGTCCTTTGGAATGACCGTGCCGTCAGCGGCGGTCAAGTCCTCGGCGGCATACAGCCCGAACTGCACCGAGAGGATCTCGCCGTTATTTCCGATACCGAAAATTTCATCCTTACCGAGAATTTTGGAGAGCGAAAGCACCGCCTTCTGACGGTCGTTGTAAAACTCCGCCGCCGTTTCGGCTTCCGCGAGTTCAAAGTCTCCGGCGGGAATTACCTGCTGAACGGAAAGCCGGTTTTCCTGCGCGGCGATACCAATGTTTTTTCAGCCTCCGACTGGACTCCGGCCTGGAAGCGCACCGGGGATTATTTCCGGAAATATTTTCGCCATCTGAAAGACATGAACATGAATTTCTGCTACAGCCACGGCTCCATCTTCCCGGAATTCTACGATATTGCGGATGAAGAAGGCATTCTGGTTCTCGTCAACCGGAACATTCCATATGAAATCATGTGGCCGAAAGACGATCAGTTCATCTACAGCAAAGTTGACTCCGAGCTCAAGCAGGAACGCCGTAACCCGCGGCTGATGAATCATCCCTCGCAGATCGGATTCGTCATCGACGTCTGGTACAACATGCATCAGGGCGTCATGAATCCTGAATACTTCGGACGCAAATATGATTCCAAAAGCTACAAAACCTTTTCCGCGGACGGGAAGATCGTAACGACCGCGCAGAAAGATCCGAACCTCGCCGGAATGCGTCTCCAGCGCAAAAAACGTCTGGATCACATGGCGGAAATCTATCGCCGCCACTTCCCCGAATTCCAGTCTTTCACCGGAGGCAGCGGAGAAGTCGACGGAATCTATGCGTCACACCTCTACCACACCTGGGGTGCGCAGAACCTCGAAATGCGCGCATTCTTCAGCCGCTGGGGACTCCAGCCGGATATGCCCGTTTTCATCGGGGAATACTTCATCCCGTACAACGCCTCCCTGCGCCGCATCGACGTCATGCACGGACCGGACAGCACACCGTACTATCTGGAAAATTCCGCCCGCTGGTTCGGCAACCCCGCCTACCGCTTCAAACCATCGTATGCAAAGCTCACCATGCACGACGCCACGCCCGGCACAAGCGTCGTCTCCTCCACCAGTGACAAACTCGGAAAGAAAGAGTACTATTTCCAGTCCGATTTCTACACCGCCCTGCTCCGCCGCTCCATGGAGGAACAGATTCCCGGCTTCCTCTACTCCGGTGCGAATGGTCTGGGCATGTTCGGACACGTGGATGATGCGTATGCCGGACAGCTCACGGGCAACTTCTACACGCTTCCCCTGCCCGAAGGCAACCTCTCCAAACCGGACAAGACGGTCGAATCCGTTGCCCTGCTCCACCTCAAGCGTCCCTCGTTCGACATATTCGGCAAGGACAGCGACTACCGTTATTCGGAAATCGCCGCCCCGCTCCATGCCATGATGGCGGATCACTACGCCGGATTCTATGACAGCGGCGCGGATCCATACGCACTCGACCACGCCTATTTCAGCGGCGAAAAAATCGGCAAGAACCTGGTCATTCTCAATCGCTGCGGCAAAGACGCCGCCTGGTCCGGAATGCTCACGCTCTCCAATGCGAACGGTGAAATCATCGCGCGCCGCAAAGTCAAAGTCTCCGTCAAGGCGGGCGCACGCGCCGTGGTCCCCGTCGGCTTCGCGATGCCGAAAACGACCCTCCGCCGCGCCCTGCGCCTTACAGCCTCGCTCACGGACGGAAACGGCGAAAAACTCAACGCCGCATGCGAACTGGAAGTCTTCCCGCTTCCCGGAAAACCGCTCGCCGGACTCAACTCAAAACTTTATGTGTTCGGCATGGACACGGATGCTCTTGCCGCACTCCGCGAACTCGGCGCGGAAGCGCAGGCGCTGGAAAACCTCGACAATCTCCCGAAAAACGGAATCCTCGTCATCGGACGCGGCGCGCTTGCAAAGCTCCGTCAGCTGCCGGATCTGAATATGCTTGCAGCAAACGGGCTGAACATTCTGATCCTGGAACAGCAGCAGAGCGCCTCCACCGAACTCATCAAAGTCCGCAGCCGTCAGGCCTTCATCAACGCCGCCGGACACCCCGCATTCGACGATCTGCAGGATCGCGACTTCTACTGCTGGCGCGGCTCCCGTTCGATTGCTCCCGCATATCAGGAGAACACATCGGATAAACTGAACTGGTCGGACAACGGAAACCGCAATATGCTCGCATCGTACGTCTTCCGCCGTCCCGTGGCAGGAAACTTCCGTTCGCTCCTGGTCTCCGGATTCGACCTCTACCAGACTCCGCTTCTGGAATACACCGGACGCAAGGGAAGCTGGATCGCCTCGCAGCTGGAGATTTCCGAACGGATCGGAAAAGACCCCGCGGCGACCCGGATTCTGACCAATCTCATCGGTTATCTTGATTCCCGCGCCTCGTTCTCCGGAAAAACGGCGTTCCGGGGAAGCGAAGACGGCGAAAGTTTTCTGAAGGGACTCCGCTGCAGCTTCCGGAAACTCGATCAGCTCAGCGCCGACTCCCTTGCGGAGGTTGACACGCTCCTCATCGCCGATCCGGATTTTGCGGAACTCGACCGGGCGCGCTTCCCGCTGCTGAACTTCGTCTACAACGGCGGACGCGTCTTCTACATTCACACTGGAAAACAGTGGCGCTCCACCTGGCTTCCGTTTGCAATGGATATGAAGGAACAGAAAATCCGCGCTGCATTGACCACGCCCGATTCCCCGGATATGTTCTGGCGGAACGGATGGGACAACAACGACATGTACTGGCATGACGAATTCAAACTGCCCGTATTCGACGCTCCGCGTCAGGTTGATGCGACCTCCCCCGCTGTGGCGGTCCGCCGTAAATACGGAGCCGGAGAATTCGTCTTTACCACCGTCACACCGGAACGTTTCGGCAAGACTCCCGCCCAGGGCAAAGCCTGCCGGATGCTCTCCGCCATGCTCACCGCAGCCGGAGTAACGCTTGATTTCAAGATGCAGCCCTACAGAACGCAGCATTCGATGGAAATGGACCTCGTCCCGTTCCTCTGGGAATTCGCCCTCGATACGGGAAACGCCGCGCTGAAAGAAGGCTGGCATCTCGGCAAAAAAGGCTCCGCAAAATGGATGCAGGGACAGATCCGCAACGACGGAACCCACGTTCGCGTCGGAATGAACTTCGAGCAATTCCTCAAACAGGAATACGACGGCTGGTGCATGTACCGCCTCAACTTCAACCTCGACCCCGACTTCCTCAAGGAAAAAACGCTCTATCTGCAAATCGGTGCAGTCGACGACTTCGATGAAGTCTACATCAACGGCGTCAAGATCGGCGCGACTGGCAAAGAGACTCCGAACTGGTGGATGGCGCCGCGTCTCTACAAGATTCCGAAGGGCGTGCTGAAAGCCGGACGCAACCTCATCGCGGTCCGCGTCTTCGACGAGAAGGGCGGAGGCGGAATCACCCAGACTCCGGTTTCCATCACCAACGTTCCCTCAATCGGCGCAAAAGCCTGGCAGACGCCGTATCCGGACGGCTCCAAGCGTGACTACGATTACAATCCGGACATTGTGCGCAGCTACTGAAATCCCGTCCGGCGGAAACGCCGGACTCAACCTTAAACATAAGGAAAAGAACAATGAACAAAAAAGCAATTCTCTGTGCCC
>URNE01000290.1 GCA_900549045.1 uncultured bacterium
ATCATCCGCAGGGGCTTGGCAAAGAAAAAAGGCGGTATCGGCATGCACGTGGTGAAGGTCTCCCCGAGAACCTTCGAACCGAACATCCAGAGCATTCGCGTCGTTGACGAGAATGGCACGGTTTCCCGCAAAAAAGTTTGCGTGCAGTGCATCCGCAGCGGCAGAATCCAGAAGCCCTGCTGAGTAATTCCGCTCTACGGAATGGAGCCGCTTTCGACGGCTCCTTTTTTTTGTCCCGGAGGTTTGCTATGACCGATCTCAGAAAACAGCGTGCGGAACGCTTCCGCAATACCGATCTCTATCTCGTAATCGGACACGAATTCACGAACGGACGCCCCGTGCTCGACGTCCTCGCGGCGGCCGCCGACGGCGGCGTCAAAACCGTTCAGCTCCGCGAAAAAAATCTTTCCGGAAAAGAGCTCGCGATCCTCGCGGAAAAATTCCGCCGAAAATGCGATGAACTCGGCGTCCTCATGATCATGAACGACCATGTCGACATCGCCCTCGCCGTCGGCGCCGACGGCGTTCATCTCGGACAGGACGACATGCCGCTCGAATTCGCACGCGCCATCGCCCCCGATCTCATTCTCGGACGCTCCACGCACTCCGTCGAACAGGCGCTCGAAGCGCAGGCGCAGGATGCCGATTACGTCAATCTCGGTCCCATTTTCCCGACTCAGACCAAAAACACGCCGGTCAAACCGCTCGGGCTCGACATCATCCGCGCAGCAAAGCCGAAACTCGCGATCCCTTTCTCCGTCATGGGCGGAGTCAAGGAACACAACATGCCTCAGCTCTTTGATGCGGGAGCACGCATTCTCGCCATGGTGACGGAACTCACCCGGGCGGAAGACGTCGCGGCAAAAGCCCGCGCCATGCGCGCACTCTGGAAATGAACCTGAACGTTGCTCTCCGCATCCTCGAACAGAAACAGGGGGCGGTCTTCAGCGTCCATGTTCTCCACCCCGCCTTCCTCGAGTGCGAAGCGCTCCGGCTGGCTCCGGACCAGTATCTGCATCACGGGGAATTCTGCCGGAACACGAAAATGCACGGCGGCGACGCCGTGTGCGTCAGGAACAAGGACCGCAGTCTTGAACTCGCCAGACGCGGACGCTTCTTCTGCGGGACCTGTCCGTTCGGCGTGTGGGACGCCGCGCTTCCGGTTCTCTTTGAATCCAAAACCGCCGCAGTCGTCTATGCGGGCTCGTTTCATCTGCCGGAACACGCGAAGCCCTCGAAGGGAAAAACCGCGGAACTGCGCAGGGAGATGGAATTTCTGCGCGAACTGATTCTGCTTGAACTCGAACTCTGGCGGAAAACCGCCGGATCCGCCAAGCAGCATCCGGCGGATTACTACATCCGGAATGTAAACTTCTTCATCGACCGCCATTTTCCCGGCGATCCCTCGCTCGAGGAGGCGGCGGAAACCCTGCGCATCACCCCGAACTATCTCGGCGAACTCATCCGGCGCGAAACCGGACGCTCCTTCCGCGAACTCCTCCTGGAACGCCGGATCAAAGAGGCGCAAGTCTACCTCAAACTCCACCGTCACCTCTCCGTCACCCGCATCGCATCGCTCTGCGGGTTCCACGACAGCAACTATTTTTCCACCTGTTTCCGCCGCATCGCCGGATGTTCGCCGCGCGAATACCGCGCCGCTACGGACGGAACCGCCTCAGACGCAACGCGTTGAGCACAACTGAAACCGAGCTGAACGCCATCGCCGCCGCGCAGAGCACCGGACTCAGGCGCGGTCCGCCGAATGCCCAGAACACGCCCGCCGCAAATGGAATGCAGATGACATTGTAAAAGAACGCCCAGCAGAGGTTCTCGCGGATAATCCGCATCGTCGCCCGGCTCAGCGCAAGCGCGGCTGGCACCGCGGACAGCTCGCTGCGCATAAGAACCAGATCCGCAGATTCGATCGCGACGTCCGTTCCGGTACCGATCGCGATTCCGACATCCGCCTGCGCAAGCGCGGGGGCGTCGTTGACGCCGTCGCCGACCATCGCGACCTTCGTCCCGTCAGCCTGAAGTTCCCTGAGAATCTCCGCCTTGCCGCCCGGCAGAAGCTCCGCGTGAACCTCGTCGATCTTCAGCTCCGCGGCAATCGCGTTTGCGGCAGCGGAGTTGTCGCCCGTCAGCATGACGGTCCGGAGCCCCATCCCGTGCAGCTTGCGGATCGCTTCCGCCGAGTCGGGCTTGACGGAATCCGCAATCCCGATCACTCCGAGCAGAACTCCGTCTGCGGCGACATGGACCAGCGAATTCGTCGCCGCGCCGTCCGGTTTGACGCGTGAAACGTCAACTCCGTTTTCCTCCATCAGCGCGGCTTTTCCGATCAGCACGCGGCGGGCGTCGGCTATGCACGAAACACCGTGTCCGGCAAGAGCTTTGAATCCGGAAACATTGACAGGTTCCACTTTGCGCCGAACCGCTTCCCGCACAATCGCCTTCGCCAGCGGATGTTCGGAATTCCGTTCCGCGGACGCCGCGAGACGCAGCAGATCTTCCGGAGAAACATCTTCCGCCGCAGTGATCCGCACAACTTCCGGCTGTCCTTTCGTGACGGTTCCGGTTTTGTCGAAAACAACCGTCCGGAGCTGTCCCGCCGTCTCAAGAGCGGTTCCGGTTTTGATGAGAATCCCGAGCGTCGCCCCCTGCCCTATTCCCGCAATCAGCGCAATCGGCGTGGCGAGCCCGAGCGCACACGGACACGCGATCACCAGCACGCCGAGCGCAAATTCCAGCGACGCAGCAAACCCGGCATGTCCGCAGAGCATCCACAGCAGAAACGTCAGCAGAGCTGCCGAGATCACCCCCCAGACAAACCAGCCGGAAATCAGGTCGGCAAGACGCGCAATCGGCGGACGCGTCCCCTGCGCCTCGCGGATCAGCGCAACGATGCGCGCGAGCGCGGTATCCGCCCCCACCTGCTCCGCACGGAAAAGAAACGCGCCGTCGCGGTTGATCGAACCGCCCGTCACACGGTCGCCGACGCCTTTGTCGACAGGAAGCGGCTCGCCGGTCAGCATGGATTCGTCTATCGATGCGCTCCCCTCCGTGATTCTGCCGTCAACGGGGATTTTGTCGCCCGGACGCACGCGGATCACCGCGCCCGCCTCCAGCTTCGCGACAGGGACTTCCACATCGCCCTCCGGCGTAACGACGAGCGCGTTCCGCGGAGTGAGATTCATCAGTTCGCGGATCGCCCCGGAAGCGCGTTTGCGCGAACGCGCTTCCAGATATTTGCCGAGCATGATCAATGCGACTATCATTCCCGCCGTGTCAAAATAGAGGTGCGCCGTGCCTCCCCGCGCCATGAGCCAGAGACTGTACGCGACCGCCGCCGAAGTGCAGAGCGCAATCAGCGAATCCATGTTCGGCGAAAGCCGGAACAGCGTCTTGAACCCCGAAATATAGAAACGGCGTCCAGCAATGAGAATCGGAATCGTCAGAATCAGCTGCACCCAGTCGTTGTTCTCATGCAGAATCCGCGGATACGGAAGACCGAAGTCGTGATGCATCGCCGCGTAAAACAGCAGAACGGCAAAGACCAGCGCGGTGATGAACTTATAAAAATAGGCGCTCGTCTGCTCCTCGTCCACCACCTCGCGCCCCGAGTTCGCCGGCGTGACGGGCGCGGCGTCGTACCCAGCCTTGCGAACCGCGGCGACAATGTCGTCCACTGTAACCAGTTTCGGATCCAGCTCCAGCCGCATGGTTTTCGAAGCGATGGACACATAGACATTGGAGACTCCCCGCATTTTTTTCACGGCGCGCTCGACATTCGCGGCACACCCCGCGCAGTGCATTCCCATGACATTGAAGAGTTCTTTTTTCATCCTCTTCCCCCTTCATAACTGTTTGACGTTGCGGGAATATACACCCAAAAACAGAAAAAGTCCAGCATGAAAAGAACTTTTTTAGACTCGACTAATTCATATTCGTGTTTT
>URNE01000291.1 GCA_900549045.1 uncultured bacterium
TTTGACAAAACATGGCGGCAGCTTGAGCTCCGGACGCTTATTCGCCCGGTCGCACTGTTCTGATCTCGACCGCGGCCGGGCAAATCGCGTGTGCGGAATGCACCATACGGGATTCCACTTCAACTCAAACAAAACTTTTTTGAAAGATAAGAATTATGACAGTTTCTCAGGACAACACCCCGATCAAGGGGGCTCAGATCGCAATCAAGACACTGGAAAAACTCGGCGTCGATCTCATTTTTGCCTATCCGGGCGGTCAGGCAATTGAATTCCACCAGGCTTTGAAGGATTCCTCCATTCGCGTGATTCTGCCCCGCCATGAGCAGGGCGGCGCATTCGGCGCGGACGGTTATGCGCGCGTCAGCGGCAAGACCGGGGTCTGCATGGCAACCAGCGGTCCGGGAGCGACGAACCTCCTCACCGGCATCGCCGACGCGTATATGGATTCCATCCCAATGGTCATCATCACCGGTCAGGTCGGTACCCGGTTCATCGGCAAGAACGCCTTTCAGGAGACCGACATCATCGGCATGACCCGCCCGATTGTGAAACACAGCTATCTCGTTCTCAAGCCCGAGGACATCGTTCCCTCGATTGTGAATGCGTTCCACCTCGCGAATTCCGGCCGCCCGGGGCCGGTTCTCATTGATATCCCGAAAGATGTTCAGCAGGCGAAACTTCCGTTCGTCTTCGACCCGAAACCGACAGTCAAGGCATACACCGTTCCGGGCGCGCCGAAGCCGGAGGAGATCGAAGCCATCCGTGCGGCAATCGCGAAATCCGAGCGTCCGTGCATCTATGCGGGCGGCGGCATCATCGCGGCCGGCGCGGCGAAGGAACTGACCGAATTTGCGGAAAAATACGACATCCCCGTCGTCACCACTCTGATGGGCGTCGGCGCGATCCCCGAGGATCATCCGCTTTCGCTCAAATGGCTCGGTATGCACGGAACCTTCTATGCAAACTATGCGGCGAATGAAAGCGATCTGCTGCTGGCGTTCGGCGCACGGTTCGACGACCGTGTCACCGGTCCCGTCGCTTCGTTCGCGAAAGACGCGAAAATCGTTCACGTCGATATCGACATTTCCGAAATCAACAAAAACGTCCGCGCCGACATCGGCGTCGTCGCCAATATCCGCGATGTTCTGACCGAGCTCAACAAGGAGCCCGTGAAGAAGGAGCGTCCGGCGTGGAAGACGGCGATCCGCATGTGGAAGAAGCAGCATCCGCTTTCCTACAAAAAGGAAGAGGGCTATCTCAAGCCGCAGAGCGTCGTGGAAGAGATCTGCCGCCAGACCAACGGCGAAGCGGTCATCGTCCCGGGCGTCGGTCAGCACCAGATGTGGGCGGCGCAGTTCTACACGTTCAAATATCCGCGCCAGCTGCTCACCTCCGGCGGACTCGGTTCGATGGGATTCGGACTTCCCGCCGCGATGGGCGCGAAGCTCGCGGCTCCCGGTAAAACCGTCATCAATATTGACGGCGACGGTTCGTTCCAGATGAACATCCAGGAACTCGGAACCCTCTTTGCGGAAGAGATTCCGGTCAAGATGGTGGTTCTGAACAACCAGCACCTCGGCATGGTCGCCCAGTGGGAAGACCGTTTCTACGGAAGCAGACGCGGCAACACGGACCTCACGATCAAGAACAACCGTCCGTATCCCGATTTCGTGACCATAGCGAAGGGTTACGAGATCCCCGGACGCGAAGTCTGGTCCGAAGAGGAGCTCCCCGACGCCATCCGCGAGATGCTCGAAGCGAAGGGACCGTTCATCCTCGACTGCCACACCTTCTATCATGACCACGTGCTTCCGATGATTCCGCCGGGCAAGACCTACAAGGACATTCTGACCGAATGAGCACGCCGGTTCTTGATATGATCCGGGCGCGGATGGACGATATCCGCGCCAAAGGACGTCTGCGCACGCTCCGCGCGGTGAACCGGATTTCTCCGCGCGAGTGCGAAATCGACGGAAAGCGTCTGATCGACTTCTCCTCCAATGACTACATGGGACTCTCCATGCGTCCCGAGCTCATGGAAGGTGCGATTGAATGGACCCGCCGTTTCGGAACCGGTTCCGGCGCATCGCGTCTGATCTCCGGAACCAGCGGAGCCGCTCTCGAACTCGAAGCGAAGATCGCGGAGTGGAAAGGGTTTGAGAGCGCGCTGATTCTGAGCTCCGGTTATTCGGCGAATCTCGGAGTCATTTCCGCGCTTGCGAACAAGAATACCGCCATTTTCGCCGACAAGCTCAACCATGCGAGCATCAACACGGGCTGTCTGCTCTCTCAGGCGGAATTCAAGCGCTACCGCCATTGCGACATGAATCATCTGCGCCGCCTGATTGCGAACACGCCGAATGAAATGAAACTTCTTGCTTCGGATACCGTGTTCAGCATGGACGGAGACGTCGCTCCGCTTGAGGAACTGCACAGGATCGCGCGGGAGGCAAACGCCCTGGTCTTTCTCGACGACGCCCACGGAACCGGAGTCGCCGGACACGGGGGCAAAGGGTATGCGACGCCGGAAAACTGCGATGTTTCGCTTGCCACTTTCAGCAAAGCCGTCGGCTCCTCCGGCGGTTGTCTGCTTTCGACGAATGAGGTGCGCGAGTATCTGATCAACACCTGCTCCCCGTTTATTTTCAGCACGGCCATGCCGCCTTCGACGCTTGGCGCGATTTCGGCCGCGGTCGATCTGCTCCGTTCTGCGGAGATGGATGAGGCGCGGGCGCATCTGTACGAAATTTCCGCCTGTGCGCGGCAGGCGGTTCATGATCTCGGTTACGCGTGCGGCAATTCGGAAACGATGATCATTCCGGTCATTATCGGCGATCCTCTGGAAACGGTGGAAGTCTCGAAGGCACTGTACAATGCCGGTTTCCTTGCGCTTGCCGTGCGCCCGCCGACCGTTCCGGAAGGCACATCGCGTCTGCGTGTTTCGCTCAACGCTTCGCACACCCGCGAAGACGTGGAGCGCTTTATCGACGCTCTCGCACAGATAAAAAAAGGATTGTAACATGTTCAAAGGCATCAGCAACTGCTGGCCGCAGGGGAAAAAGAAAGCTCTTACGCTCAGCTATGATGACGGCAATGTCGCCGATCGGCGGTTGGTTCGGATCTTCAACAAAAACAAGCTCAAAGCGACCTTTCATTTGAATTCCGGGCTGATGCTGGACGAGGAAAGCTGGCGCATTTCCAGACACGAAGTCGGGGACCTTTACGCCGGACATGAAGTCGCGGTTCACTCGCTGACACATCCGTTTCTCGACCGCTGCCCGAAAGACGTCATGTTGACGGAGGTCCTTGAAGACCGCCGCAACCTGGAGCGTCTCTGCGGTTATTCCGTCCGCGGCATGTCCTATCCGATGGGAACTTACGACGACGATGTTTTGACAGTGCTCCGCGCGTCCGGCATCGTGTACTCCAGAACCGTGGAGGCGACGCGCAATTTTTCCCTTCCGAAGGATTTTCTGCGATGGCATCCGACGGCGCATCAGTCGCACGGGATTCTGGAACTCGCGGATCAGTTCCTCGGACGGAATCATCCGCTGGATCTCTTCTATCTCTGGGGTCACAGCTTTGAATTCGACCGCGAATCCGCTCCGGTGACCTGGAATCTGATCGAAGAGTTCTGCGAAAAGATGTCCGGGAACGACGCAATCTGGTATGCTGCGAATATTGAGATTTACGACTATGTCATGGCGCAGCGGAGTCTCTATTTCTCGGTGGACAAGGATCGCGTGACGAATCCGTCGGCGCTTTCCGTGTGGCTCCTTGCGGATGGAGTTCCGGTGGAAATTCCCGGCGGAACGACAAAAACGCTATAAAAGCGGAAAAAACACTTGCATTTCACGAAAGACGTGCTAAATTAAGGCTCTTATGAAATTAGAGTTTTAACCAAACTTCAGGAAAGATAAACACAAGATGGAAAAAGCTGTAAAG
>URNE01000292.1 GCA_900549045.1 uncultured bacterium
AAGTCATCTTCTCCACCTGGGGAATGATGAACTTTACGGAAGAGCAGTTCGCCGGAATGCCGAACCTGAAAGCCGTCTTTTACGCGGCGGGGGCGACGGATGCGTTTGCGCGTCCGCTCCTTGCGCACAATGTCAAACTTTCGAGCGCATGGAAGGCAAACGCAATCCCCGTCGCGGAAGTCGTGGTTGCGCAGATCATTCTTTCGCTGAAGAATTATTTCACGAATACTGCGGAATGCAAGAGTTTCGAGGGCTGGCGTTCCGCGCGCCGCGGCCCCGGCATCTACGGTGAAACGGTCGCCCTGATCGGCGCCGGCGCAATCTCCGCCCGGGTGCGGGAGATGCTCAAGGCGTACAGCCTGAATGTCATCGTCATTCCGTCGCGTCCCGAGCGCCGCACGATTTCGCTGGAAGAGGCGTTCCGCACGGCGTATGTGGTCAGCAATCACCTTCCGAACCGCGAGGACAACAAGCACGTTCTGACGAAAGAGATGTTCGCTTCCATGCGGGAAGGCGCGACGTTCATCAACACCGGACGCGGCGCGCAGGTCGATGAAGCGGGGCTCTGCGAGGTCATGAAGAACCGTCCGGATCTCACCGCTCTGCTCGACGTCACCTGTCCCGAACCGCCGGAGAACGGATCGGAGCTTTACTCGCTTCCGAACATTCATCTCTCTTCGCACATCGCCGGATCGCTGAACGATGAAGTTCACCGCATGGCGGATTACGCAATCTCCGACTTCCTGCGCTTTGCCGACGGCAAGCCGCTCGAAAACGAAGTCACGGAAGAGATCCTGATGACGCATTGACTCTCCTGCCTCCTGTCGGTTGACACCTCTGTCCCTGCAGACAACCGACAGGAGGTTTTATGTTTTACGCAGACATTGACAAAAAGCGGTTCGCCGCGCATGGAGACTCCGCAGCGCTCCGCCCCTCGTTCCGTCATTCGGAAACGGCGGAGTTTGAAATCTGTTTCCGGAATCCGGATGGTTCCCCGTTTGATCTGAGCGGCTGCACTCTGCAAATCGCGCTTGACGATGATTTCGATCACCGCTTTCCGATGATTTCCCACCCTGCGGACAATTCGGTCCATATTGTGGATGCCGCAACCGGAATAGCCCGTTTCTCCGTTTCCTGTTCCTCCCGCAAGTTTGAACGCGTCGTCCGTCATGGTCCCGCCGTCGGCTCGCTCGAAATCATCCGCACCGTCGACGGCAGTGCGGAAGGCGTGATGATTTTGCAGGAGGAGAATATCGCTCTCCTGCCTCGTCTTTACACCGATGAAAACGCTCCAACGGCTCCGGAGAAGGATTACTACTACACCAAACCGCAGGTCGATGCGATCATCCGCGAAAACCTGACCGTCCGTCTCGGTCCTTGCGGCGGACTCGGCATTCAATACGGGGAGACCGGCTGCATTCTCTCCTGGACCGATCCCGACGACGTCGTTGTCAACGGCGCCGAGCTTGCCCGCTGGAAGCAGACGGTTCTGATCCGCAAACTCAACAAGTATCCCGCAAGCGTGTTCGACGGCGATTCCGTTGCGCGGACGGTCCGGGAAAATGGAACGAAGAACGCATTCCGCAGCGGTTTCCCCGATCCTGCGCCGGAAGCGGGAAGCGTCTGTTGCTACAAGCTGTTTTCACAGACGGAGAACGGCGTCTGGAACGATCTTGCCGCCAACTGCTTTCCCTCCGCGACGGCGTATTCGTGGAATCTGGTTCAGAGCATGGTCCGCGCGGGAACGGCTCCCCGCATCTGGCCGGTCGGAACGGTGTTCGAGGTCTCTCATCTGGAGTTCTCGCATAGCGACGGTTCCGGTCTGCTGTTCCGTGTCGCCGGTTATGATCAGGTTCCCGCCGCGGATGAGGCGCTGAGTCACACGATGTGTCTGGAGATGACCGACTGTCTGTTTTCCGCCCCGATGGACTGCGCGGAAAACGAGTACGCCCTCACAGAAGATGCCGCGGCGCGACCGGGAAAGACCTATTATGAATTCAGCGGTTCCGCCTACCGCGTTCTTTCCGCCGGGAAGGATTATGAGATCGGGGATCCCGTGCCTGCCGCGAAGTGGTTCGAGAAGAACATCGTGAACCGCGAGTCGATGGGCAACAGCCGTTTTTCACAGTCGAATCTTCTGCAGTGGCTGAACTCCGGCGGCGCGGCGCACGGCTGGTTCACAAAACGGAACATCTGGGACAAGTGTCCGAATGCATATCTCGCCCGAAACGGTTTCTGCCGTCATCTCGATGCGGAGTTCCTCTCCGTGGTTCAGCCCGCGCGGATTACGACTGCGCTGGTCCCTCAGGATGGAGGAGGGTATGAGCGGACAAATGCGAAGTTCTGGCTTCTCTCCGCCTCGCAGATCGACGGTTCGCCGGCGAACGGCGTTGCGGAAAACGTGCAGCTTTCGTTTTACGCGGACGGCGGGAGTCCTGTCAAAACGATGCTGAACGGTTCCGGAACGGAGCTCCAGTGGCTGCGTTCCGCGTATGAACAGGACGTCTTCCGCAACCGGGTGGTTCCGCTTTCGCGCTACACCTATTCCGGAAATCCCGCTCCTGGGCTCTCGCCCGCATGCATTATCGCCTGAAGAAAGGAGTGGAAAATGAACATTATTGACCGTGAAACGTTTGCTGCAATGGAAGCCGTCCGGAAAGCCGGTGCGCGTCCGGCGGTGAAAAAGTACAGCACTCTCAAAATCATCCGCGCGCTCGGTGACGAGTGGCCTGTGTACCGGGAACAGCTGGAGTCGGGCGGATATGCCGACCAGTTTTTCGCCGCGAACTATCTGGCGGGAGACGACCCCGTTTTTGTTTCTTTCCTTGCGAAAGTGCCGGATTCGGTGAAAACGAAGCTCGCCGAATGCGAATGGAGCGCGGAGTAATTTTCAATTCGCCTGTTCTGCACTGTCTTGCGGTGCAGAACAGATTGCTTTTTTTGCCTCTCTCTGGAATGACCGTTTGATTTCCAGCAATTGTCTCCGGTATTCGGCAATTTCCGGATTTTCCCGGTTCAAATCCCAGATGAAATTCGCTTTGCCGAGCAGAACGTTCAGGGAATGTTCATCGAGCTTCCGCCATTCATGTTCCCAGTGCTTGTTGAGGTAGTACATCTGCTGACGCAGGCGCCGACGGTCTTCGCGCGGAGCGTTCATTTTCGAATTGACGACAATTCCGGTCACTTCCTGTCTCATGCCCTTGCGCATGATTCTGATTTTATCGTTGTTCAGCCGCAGTCCGGACTTTCGGAGTTCCTGTCGGCAGATTTGAATCAGCCCGGAGATTTCCCCGTTGTCCGGATTGCCGGAAAAGGTGAGGTCATCCGCATATCTTGTAAATTCGAGATTGTGGTCCAGCGCATAGAGCTTGAGGGTGAAATCAAGATCATGCTGCAGGAGATTGGAGATGTGCGGACTGGTCACCGCACCTTGCGGAAGATGCCCGTACAGCGTGCAGAGTTTCGCAAGCATGACCGCGGCATTTTCCGTTTCCGTATATCTTCGGAAAAGAGCAAGAACACGACTGTATTTCAGAGACGGAAAGAAATCCTTGACGTCGAGTGCAATGACGACCGGTCGGCCGCAATGGTTTTCCGCATTGTCCTTTATGGAAGTCCCCGGTTCAAATGCGGTTGCCGCAGACATTAAACTGGTGATTTCATTTCTGGTGACGTCCGCTTCCGGATCCTGACGCCGGAGGCTTTGGAGCGCTTTTGTGCAGCGGGTGCCGCCCAGCGAAATTTTATCCGGAAGAACAAAACGGAGGATATACTCCTGAATCCGTTTCAGAATGGCGCAGGGAGCTTCGATGATGCGGAACTTCCCGTTCTTTTTCGGAATCCGGTAGATTTTATAGAACTCCTGTGTGCGGTTGCTCAGCAGATAAAGGAATTTAACGTTGATTCCTAAATCATCTGCCATTTTTTGTATTGTAAATG
>URNE01000293.1 GCA_900549045.1 uncultured bacterium
CGGCGAACCTTTGCGGGAGTTTTTGTACATCAGATTCAGCTCTTTCAGGTTGGTGAAAACCGCAAGCTTCGCCTCATTCACCACGCCCGTTCCCGAGAAGGAGAGCTCCTTCAGGGATTTGGCAAGCGGAAGGGAGGCGAACTGGGCCGCATCCACCGCCGCATTTCTCAGATTCCAGAATGTGAGTTCTTCCAAATTCGCACAGTTGGCGAGCGGAGCAAACGAATCAAACGTTTCGGCAAAAAGACGCAGTTTCTTCAAATTCGGAAGCTGCGGCGCCCACGAAAGATCGCGCATCGACGTCATGCCGGTGTTGACCTTCTCAAGAGACTTGATCTGTCCGAGCGCATTGTAATCCTTGACGTCTTTCGTCGCATAGACCGAAATCTCTTTCAGTTTTGCGCATCCGGCAAGCGGGGCGAGGTCGAAACTCCGGGAAGCGTAAAGGCTCACGTTCGTCAGGGCGGGCAGAGCCGCAAGCGGAGCAAGATCAAGCCCCTTCGTATAGCGCAGGTTCACTTCGCGGAGCTTCACGCACGCTTTCAGTGCGGAGAGATCCGCGGAACAATTGTCCAGGGAAAAACGGGAAAGAGCGGTGCAGCCCTCCAGACCGTTCAGAGACTTGAATGTCGCGGGCGCATAGGCGATCTGCATTTCATGGAGGTTGGCAAGCGGCTTGCAGAACATCAAATCGGCATCCGCAAACTTCACTCTGGAAATCTTGAGGGTTTTCAACGTCTTGCAAGCGGAAAGCGGCGCAAGAGTCTTCACTTCCGGCAGGTCGCGGAGAGCGAGCTCCCTCAGCGGAAGCGCGGAAAGCGGCTGAAGCGAAGTCAGATCCGGCGATTTTTCAATCGCCAGATTCACCGTGCCGGGAAACTCTTTAACCGCCGCGGCAAGCCCCTCGTCCGTGCATTTGGAAAGGCGCAGACGCAAATGGTTCAAATTACCCTTGAACTGCTGTTTTGCGGTCGTGAAATCCTGCGCCGTCGGCGCGGAATCAAATGTGATTGAACTTCTTGTGACCTTCACTCCGGCGTCAGCCGCAAGTGCGAACAGGGCGGTCAGACCGACCGCGAACAAAAGCTTTTTCATGGAACTTTCTCCTTAATTATGCAGCCGCATCCGCGGCGATTCTGCGTTTGTGCGATTCCGCTTTTTTTCTGAACAGGAATACGATCAGCGCCGCCGCGACGACGAGCAGCCCGATCCCCAGCAGCGGACGGTAATAAATCCACGCAACGGCAATGGTCACGAGCGTGCAGGGAAGCGCGATCAGGAAAGAAATCAGAGAAATGCCCGCGCCGATCAGGTCGCCGAGGAACGGAATCACATCCATCAGCACGGAGAGCGGACGCAGCACGCAGGAAAGGCCGACATACATCATCACCAGCCCCGCAATGCGCAGGAACCAAGTCATCGCGGAATTCGCGCTCTGCGCCGACTGGAACATCGCCTCCGCGCTCTGCACGGAATCGGCGATCAGGAGAATCGACTCGCTTCCAACCGGATACGCGGAGAAGGTCTTGCCCGTCTGCCGCGCCACAATGCTGACTTCATGCGGAACGACCGCATACCAGGAAATCCGCAAGTCTCCGATCGCGGGTTCCGTCAGAGCCGCATCACCGGCGTTATCGGCCGGCTGTTCCTGCGAAACCTGTGAAGGTGCGGACGATTTACGCGAGACATGCACATAAGCGGCATCACTCTTCCCCGAAAGTGCAGCGGGCAGCTTGTAATCTGCGGGAACCGGAAGCTTGCGGGAATCGCCGAGCCGATCAACCAGGGAATCATTCAAAAGGAAATCTCCGAGCGTGACATGGTTGGCACGGAGCTTTTCCGATTCAAACGGGAAACCCGGGTTTTCATGTCCGGCCTCTTTGAAATACGCGGAATTGACAGGCTTGTCCGACCAGACTTTTTCGTAGGTGTAAACGGTCGTTTTCTTTGTCCCGCCGCCAAGCTGTTTTTCCGTTTTCGAGGATTCGTTCTGTTTCCACTGATACATCTCAACGCGGCGTTCCAGACGGATCGCGGTCGAACTGATTTTGAACAGCGGATCCGTCAGAACATCTTTCGTATCCGCTTTCGCGGTCACATGAACGAGCTTGCCCTCGTTTGCGGGGTCCACTTTGTCCGCCTGAACGGAAACGACGGCTCCCGCACCGGTCTCCAGCGCTTTTGCGCGCTTCACCGCGCGCCCCTCGTTCCAGAAAAGCAGCGGAAACGCAATCAGAAACAGGAGAAGCCCTCCTCCAATTCCCTTGAATGAATTGCCGAGCCTTGAAAAATAAGACTCCGTTTGAACCTCTGTAACAGCCATAACACCTCCTTCAGTTGTGTTGTTCTCCGGAACAATAGCCGGAAAAACGGAAAATGCAAGCGGGCAAACGACAAAAGCTATAACTTTTATAAGGTTGAGACATCTTCAGAACTTCACAACCGTATAGCCCTTGTGGTGAGCGGTATTCGCCTTCACCCACTCCGGCTCCGGAAGAAGATGCGCATCCTCCAGATACACCTTCGTCGGAAGAACAAGCAGCACGCCGCCCCTGCCCCGGTTCTCCTTGATCAGGCGGTTCGTCGCGGCGACATCCAGCAGACGGCGCGCTTTCATTTCCGGATCGTGGTCGAGCCCCCAGCTGATTTCTCCCGCAACACGGTACATGTAGACGTCCGACGAGCGGAACACCCAGTTCACCGCCTGCAAGGGATGGCGGTACGACATCAGTTTTGTTTCCGGAGAAATCTCTTTTTTCACTTTCTCGAGAAGCGGACACGGCGTCCTGCGGTTCAGGAAAACATCCGGAATTGCAATGTGCATCATGAACAGCACCGGGCAGAGGCCGAAGCCGAAGAGCGCGAGCTTGTTCCACCCGTTTTTCTCTTTCACGGCGAAGAAAAGCAAGACCGAAAGCAGAAGACCGGCAACCGTCAGCGCCCCCCATTTCCAGCCTTCTCCGACTGCGAACGGAGCCCATTTCACTCCGCTCAGCTGAACTGCGGCGAGCCCGACCGCCGCGACCGGGAGCAGAACCGCGAACGCAAGAAGCAGAACATCTGCGATCCGGAACAGTTTCCGGTCTGCAAGCGAACGGGTCAATCCCGTTGCAAACAGAATTGCAAGAGGCGCAAAGCACGGCAGAATATACGTCGCCAGTTTTCCCGTTGACATCGAAAGGAACAGAAACGGAAGAAAAGTCCAGCAAAGCAGATAGCGGGAGAAGTCATCCTGCGGAATCTTTTTCGCGTACCCCCGCAGCGCCGCCGGCAGCAGGAGCAGAAACCAGCCGAGTCCGCCGACCAGCACCGGAACAAAAAACCAGAACGGCTCCGGATGCTGTTCCTTCTCAAAGAAGCGTTTGATGTGTTCATCGTAAACGAAATAGGACCAGTAATCCGGTTGAGCCTGATGAATCATCACCGCCCACGGCAGCACGATCACCAGCACCGCAAGCAGAGGAATCCACGGCAGAGTCAGCATCTCCTTCCAGCGGCGGGTCCAGCAGAGCCAGCCGAAAATCGAGAGTCCGGGAAGCACGAAGGCAAGAAAACCTTTCGTCAGAAACGCCGCGCCGGCCGCAAGACCGAAGAGAAACAGCCACCCGGTCCGCGCCCGGCCGGAAGATTGAACGGCAGCATAAAACAGACTCATGGCAAGAGTCAGAAAAAATGAAAAGACCGGATCGAGCGTTGCCACAACCCCGAGCCCGAAAACAATCGACGTCAACACGAAAAAGCCGGATGCAAGCAGACTGGATTTTGCCCCGAGCCCTGAAAAACGGCGGGTCAGAAAAAAAAGCACCAGCGCGGAAAGCAGAGTAGCCAGCGCACACGGAAGGCGCACCGCAAACGCGTTTTCCGCGAAGAGTTTTTCCGACCCGGCGAACAGCCAGTAGCCGA
>URNE01000294.1 GCA_900549045.1 uncultured bacterium
GCTTTTGGAAATGTAAAGCGGGAATCTCCGTTTTTTACTCCTGAACCGGCACGAGGTCGCGCTCAATGACGCACATTTTGCGCCATTTGCCCTGACGGAACCGCAGGTAGAACACCGCCGCGATGAAAAAGGTGTAGAAGACCAGAACGCCCCAGTAGAAGTTGACCGGCGCATTGAAATGCCGCGCGACCAGGCTCGGGATAATCCAAATCACCCACGCAAGAATTGCGCTTCCCCACATGGCGAACGCCGTGTCGCCCGCGCCTTTGATCGCGGAGACATAAAGCATCTGAATTCCGTCGCAGAAAGTAAACGCGGCTATGAAACAGACAAATGTCCGCGCCATTTCCATCGTCGGAAGCTGCGTGACATCCCCCGCCCGTTCGAAAAGCGAAAGCAGAGGCTCCGGCATGAAAACAAACACCAGCGTCATGATCGACATGTAGAGCATCACAAGGAAATTTCCGTTCGCGACCGCCCGTTTCGCCGCCGCCGGAGTTCCCGCGCCGACAGCCTGACCGACCAGAATCGAAATGGTCTGTCCAAGCCCGAGCATCGGAATATATGCAATGGAATTCAGCGAGAATGCAATCGTTGTCGCCTCCTGAATCCGCGTCTTCTCATCCGGCGAAGCGCCGATGTTGCCTAGCAGGATAATGAAGATGTTGAACGCGGAAAGTTCCAGCAGCAGTTGAACCCCGTTCGGAGCGCCGTAACGCAGAATCCGTTTGAAGAGATGGAAATCAAACCGCGGCGGCCATGTCGCATAAATCTCGCGGTTCGCCTTCCGGAACAGCAGCGCGCAGAGAACGAGAAGTCCGAGACAGCCCGAAATGATCGTTCCGTATGCCGCCCCCCGGATGCCGAGTTCGGGCGCGCCCCAGTTTCCGTAAATGAATGCGTAGTTCAGCGGAATGTTGCTGCCGACCATGATGAAGTTCACGATCATGATCGTGAGCGTCAGTCCGCGTCCGCTCCAGAATGCGCTGACGGCTCCGATGATCAGCGGAACCCATGCGAAAATCGAAAGAAGTTTGAAATAGGTGATTTCCTGTTCAAGAACCGCGTCGGCATGTCCGAACTGTTCCATCAGCCACGGTCCCCAGAACCAGCCGGTCGCCATGAAGAGACCGCCGATGACGGCAATCAGAATCGCCTGCCAGATGGAGAGTCCCACGCGCTCGCGCTGCCCCGCCCCGGTGTACTGTGCGACAAACGAGTTCACATATCCGACCGTTCCGACGAAGAAGCAGGAGATTGTGAAGTTGGTCAGTCCGGAAGGCATGGAGGCCGCAACCGCTTCCGCCGAGTAGCGTCCGAGCATCATGCGGTCGCAGAAAAGATTCAGCGCATGTCCCGCCGCGGCCATAATCAGCGGAAACGCAACTTTGAGCACATGAGGCATTCCGCAGGTTTTCCGCGAATCAAACGATATGCCTGGAATATTCATAAACAATATCCTTAAGTAATGAAAAGCCCGCGGATGCGGAATCAGGAGTAGCGACCGGCGGCCCGGCGGGCGTCAAGGTCGTCCTGGCGTTTGCGCAGTGTTTCGCGCTTGTCGCCGAACGTTTTGCCCTTTGCGAGCCCGAGCTCCATTTTGACGCGTTTGCCGTCCTTCAGATAGAGCTTCAGGGGAACGAGCGCGATGCCGCGTTCTTTGACCTTCTGCGCAATCTTCAGGATTTCCTTTTTGTGAAGGAGCAGACGCCGCTTGCGCAGCGGCTGATGATTGAAACGGTTGCCTTCCGTATACGGCGCGATGTGCATGCTGTATACGAAAACCTGTCCGTTTTCAATCTTTGCGAACGCCTCGCCCAGAGACGCCGCATGGGCACGGCAGCTTTTCACTTCCGTGCCCACGAGCTCGACTCCGGCTTCAATGGAATCGATGATTTCATAGTCGTGACGCGCCTTGCGGTTCTGAGCAACCAGCTCGTCGCGGCTTTCGTTTTTCTGGTTCTTCGCCATACTCAGCCCATATATTGTTTCGCGGATTCCGCAAACCTCTGCTGCAGCGGATGGTTCGCAGGGGTCAGCGAATCGGTGAAATATTTCAGCAGCTCCTTCTGCTGTTTTGTCAGCGAGAACGGAGTTTCAACCTGCACCCGGACCAGCTGATCGCCTTTGCCGCCGCCCTTGAGCGCGGGGAAACCGCGCCCCTTGATGCGGAGCATTGCGCCGCTCTGAGTACCTTCGGGAACTTTCATGCGGACCTTTCCGGTAAGGGTCGGCACGTCAATGACGCCGCCTCCGACCGCCGTCGCGAACGGAACGGGAACCTCGCAGATGAGATTCAGGCCGTCCCGCTTGAAAATGCTGTGCGGACGCAGTTTGACAATCACATAAAGATCGCCCGAGGCGCCGCCCTGAATGCCGGCTTCGCCCTCCCCGGACACTCTCAGCTTGGAGCCGTTGTCGACTCCCGCCGGGATATGCACCTTGAGATCGCGGGTTGCCTGAACGCGTCCCTGTCCGCCGCACGCGCGGCACGGACTTGCAATCTGTCCGCTTCCGCCGCAGCGGGGGCATGCCTGAGCGCCGAAAATGCCCGCCACATGTCCCTGACCGCCGCACTCGGGGCAAGTCGTTCTTCCCGCGTTCGGGTCGGAACCCGTTCCGCCGCAAACCGAGCAGCGGACGGGTTTGTTGAAACGGATCTCTTTTTCCTTGATTCCGTTGAACGCTTCGTCGAGCGAAATTTCAATCTCGTACTGCAGATCGTTTCCGCGCTGACCGCGTGAACGGCGCGAGGAGCGTCTGCCCGTCGCACCGCCGAAAAGATCTTCGAGATTGATTCCGCCTGTTCCGGACTGTCCGAAAATGTCGCGGAACAGATCGTTCGGGTTGCGGAAGTTTCCGGAGTAGGAATATCCGCCTCCGGTTCCGCCCGCGCCTCCGGCTCCGCGGTTGAACATGTCGGAACCGAACCGGTCGTAATCGGCGCGCTTCTTCGGGTCGCTGAGCACTTCATAGGCTTCGGAGACCTGTTTGAACTTCTCCTCCGCCGCTTTGTCTCCGGGATTTTTATCCGGATGATATTTCACGGCAAGCTTACGGTATGCGCGCTTGATTTCATCGGCCGACGCGGATTTCGTCAGACCGAGCACTTTGTAATAATCTTCGTTTGCTGCCATCGTGTTTACCTCAAGTATGCGCAGTTGCGCATGTTATTTCTGTTCCGGTCCGGAGCTGACCACAACCATCGCCGGCTTCAGGAGCCGGAGCGGGGTCTTGTAGCCGCAGCTCCACTGACGGATCACCTTGCCCTGCGGCACGGTGTCCGACGCCTCCTGGGAAACGGCTTCATGAAGATTCGGATCGAAATCCTGCCCCACTGCGTCAATCTTCGTCACGCCGAGCTCCGAGAACGCCTTGTCGAATTCATTCTCGATCATCTTCATTCCCTGAAGCAGGGATTTCAGATTATCGGATTTCTCCGATGCGGAAACCGCCATCGCGAAATGATCGAACACCTGAAGGAACGGGGAAATCGTATCCTGCAGAACATTCAGACGCAGATTCTCCATTTCCTTCGCCGTGCGCTTGCGGAGATTGTCCATCTCCGCATAACATCTCAAACGTTTGTCTTCCGCTTCGGCGAGTTTGGCTTCCAGGTCTTTCACCTTTTTGTCATGCTCTTCCTGAAGCTGTTTCTCCTCCGCTTCGGGGAAATTGGATTCCGGCGTCTCCTCCGCCTGCGTCTGTTCGTGTTTATCGGATTCACCCTGCCCTTCTGGAGCGGGCTGGACGATGTCATCAACCAGTATATCGACAGCGTAACGCTGGAACAGCTGGCCCGGAGCCTGCCCTCTGCCAGCGACGGCTGCTGCGGCTGCAATTCAAAAAATTGAAAAAATGTGCTTGACATTTTATGC
>URNE01000295.1 GCA_900549045.1 uncultured bacterium
ATCCGGCGGATCTTTCGCCCGATCAGCTGGAACATTTTTTCTTTCAGAAGGAAAAAAACGTCAACCGCTGGTTCTCCGCACAAGGCGACACTCTGCTCAAATCTCTGCTGACCGCATTTGTTTCCGCCGCCGTCATTGCGCTTGGAGGCTATGTGAGCGGACGCCTCCTGCGGAAAAAAAAAGAACAGCCGCGTCATCCGCTGCTCCGCGAAGCGCTCGCCGCGCTCAATGCACCGTTCTTTCTCGGACTCGGCGTGACTGCGCTCTTCTTTTCCTTCTACCCGGTTCTCGCCAGTTTCGAAAGAACCGTTTTTCTGTACGACGTCCGCTTTTTCTTTACGGTTCTCGTCATGGTCGCGGCATGGGCGGCGCTGAACATCGTCGGAGTAATCGACGCTCATCTGCGGAACTTTGCGCAGAGGGAGGACAACAACCTTGACGATCTCATGGTCAAAGTTCTCCGCGACATCATGCGAATCCTCGTTTTTGCCACGACGATTCTGTTTATCGGACAGAGCATTTTCAAAATCAACATCACCGCTCTGCTCGCCGGCGCGGGAGTGATCGGACTCGGCGCTGCACTCGCAGCCAAAGACACACTCTCCAATTTCTTCGGAACGATCGTCATCCTGTTCGACCGTCCGTTCAAACTCGGCGACCGCATCCAGACCGGCGGAATCGAGGGCGTTGTCTGCGAAGTCGGAATGCGCAGCACAAAAATCATCGCCGACGACGAATCCGTCTACACGCTTCCGAACAGTCTGCTCACAACCCAGCCGGTACGCAACATCAATCTGAAGAACCATCTCAAACTGATGTTCGAACTCGGCATGACTTATGAGACCACACCGGAGCAGATGACGCGCGCGATTCAGCTTCTCCATGAAATCGCCGACGACTTTCACGGAACGGACCGTCCCGGCTATTCCCCGCGGATCTTCTTTTCAAAACTCGCCGAATCCTCCTTGAACATCACTGTCATTCTCTGGCTCAAGACGGAATCTTTTGCACAGGAAGAGAGTTGGCGGACCGAACTTTTCATGGAAATTCTCAAGCGCTTCGCCGAAGAAAAGCTGAATTTTGCCTACAGGACCCAGACTCTTTACCTGCGCACCGACAGCGGCAGCCCGAAGCCGGACGGGAACACTTGAAAAATGTTTTTCCGCATGGAAACACGAAGAACTCTGATTTTTCACCATAACTTCATGCAAAAATAAAAATCCCCGTCCGGGCAATAATGCACAGACGGGGAAATCGCAAACAGCGGGTCGCTGATCACTTGTAAACCGGACCGAAGTTCTTGCAGGCGCGGAAGTCCGCTCCCTCAAGATCTTTCGTGCCGAAGGAGTTCCAGGCGGACGGTCGGAAAATCTTGTCCTCGGGAACGTTGTGCATACAGACCGGGATGCGAAGCATCGAAGCGAGCGTGATCAGATCCGCGCCGACATGGCCGTAGCAGAACGCGCCGTGGTTTGCCCCCCAGTGCGCCATGACGCTGTAGACGTCCTTGAACGCCGGATTCGTTTCGTCGAGTCTCGGGATGAACCAGGTGGTCGGCCAGCCCGGATCGGTGCGCTGGTCAAGTTTGTCATGAACATCTTTCGGAAGAACAGCGGTTTCACCTTCCGCGATCTGAAGAACCGGACCGAGTCCCGCGACCATGTTCAGGCGGATCATCGTGAGCGGCATTCCGCCTTCCGTGAGGAAACGGCTGGAGAATCCGCCGCCGCGGAAGTAACCGAGGTTCGCAGGCGTCCATTCCACGGAATCCACACAGGCTTTCGCCTCCTTCTCGGTGATTTCCCAGAAGGGCTTCATCGCGGGCTTGCCGCCTTTGCGCTGCTTGCCGGAGGCGTCCATCGTGGTCGCGCCGGAGTTGATGAGGTGGATCAGACCGGGGACGTTGACCTTCTTGCCGGTCGCCTTCCTGATCGCTTCCGGGCTCCAGTAGGTGCGGACGTCGGAGAAGCCGGAGGCTGTGCAGGTCAGCAGGTGCGCAAAGAGCATCGCAACGCCGTTGCAGGCGTCGTTTTCCGTTGCGAGAACGAACGGTTTGCGGATGCCGTTCCAGTCGAAGGAGGAGTTGAGGATCGTTTCCATGAAATCGCCGTTGGGCATGAAGTCCGTCCACTGGCGCTGTCCCTGGAAACCGCCGGCGATGGCGTTGTGTCCGCAGGACTCTTCCACGAAGCCCATTTCCGCAAGCTTCTCGTTGCCGACCATGAGGTCTCGGCCGATAATGGTCATCTTGGCGAGGAATTCCCAGATTTCGTTCTGTTCTTTGCGGGATTTTCCGGCTTTGCCGTTGTAGATGTCCTTGTTTTCCTTGCAGTTTTTCTTGATCCAGTCAATCGCGCGCTTGTACTCTTCCGGATCATAGATATTCTCCTGAACGCGGCGGATGATTTCGCACTGGTCAACCGATTCGCAGCGCATTCCGAGATATTTTTCGAAGAAATCGGGGTTCACAATGGAGCCCGCGATCCCCATGGCGACACTGCCCATGGAGAGATAGCTTTTGCCGCGCATGTTGGCAACAGCAAGCCCGGCGCGCACGAAACGGAGGATTTTCTCCTTGACGTCTTCCGGAATCTCCTTGACGTCCTTCTCCTGCACGTCGCGTCCGTAGATGCCGAATGCGGGAATGCCTTTCTGCGAATGAGCGGCGAGGACTGCGGCGAGATAAACCGCGCCCGGACGTTCGGTTCCGTTGAAGCCCCAGATCGCTTTCGGGGTCTGCGGGTCCATGTCCATGGTTTCGGAACCGTAGCACCAGCAGGGCGTCACGGTCAGGGAAACGCCGACATTTTCGCGGCGGAACTTATCCGCACATGCGGCGGCTTCCGCAACGCCGCCGATCGTGGTGTCCGCAATGACACATTCGACCGGAGCGCCGTCCGGATGACGAAGCGTGGAGGTGATGAGTTCAGCCGCCGAACGCGCCATCTGCATGGTCTGCTCTTCGAGTGACTCGCGAATCCCTTTTCTTCTGCCGTCAATTGTGGGACGAATCCCGACTTTCGGGTGCTCGGCGACCTTGATCACCGGTCCGACCGTCCGCGCAGTCTTGACTGCCTTCTTCTGAGTTTTCACTGCCATAACCGTACTCCTTTTTTAATTCGGTTTGCATCTGAGGACGTTTTTATTCATCGGATACAATACCGACTGCTTTACAAGTTGCAAGTCGAACTGTGGAGATTCTTCATAAAACAGTCAATTTCGCGCATGATTTTTCCCGCGAATCATCAGCTGTGCAGATAAAGAATGTGCGAACAGTTGTCGCAGAGCGTCAGGATTCCTTTTTTTGCATTGTTGACCGTCTGCGGCGGAACGCGGAGACGGCAGTAAGCGCAGACGCCCTGATTGATCATTGCGACCGGCTCGCCCTTTCCGCCCTCAAGCAGACGGTGATACACGTTGAGGGTCTGCGTATCGACTTTGCCTTCATAGGCTTTGCGGAGCTTGAGTTTTTCCGCGATATCCTCTTCAAGCTCCTGTTTGAGCTCGACGAGATCCGCCATTTCCGCTTTGACCGTTTTCTGTGTCACCGCAAGCTCTTTTTCCGCCGCCGCGACATTTTTCTGCTGATCCTCCGCCTGGTCCAGCAGTTCGAGAATCTTTGTTTCGATATCGGAAATCGCCTTCTTCTTCGCCTCAATATCCGCCATCATGGCCTGATATTCGTTGTTTTTCTTGACCATCGCCGACTGCGTGAGAAGCTTCCGGGAGGCCTCGTTGAGTTTTTCCGCCTCGCCTTCCTGATCCTTGATATTGCGCTCAATCCGGCGCAAGCCGTCCTTCGCGACCTCGACGTCGTCCATTGCATCTTTGACGAGTGAATTCAAACGTTTTTTTTCCGCGGGAATTGTGTCGATT
>URNE01000296.1 GCA_900549045.1 uncultured bacterium
GCAATGAGGGTAGGGGGCGAGCCTTATTCCGGAAAAACAAAAAAACAACTTTTTTTGCACAATAAGTTTATTTTTATGCACGATTTGCGCTTGTCATTCTTTAAAATAAGGCTATAATTAAAACATAAAAACAGGAGATTTTTTATGAAACAGTCATCACCGTGCAAATTAAACTATTTTTCCCTGATAGAACTTCTGATTACGATTGCGATCATTGCGATTCTTGCGGGTCTTCTCCTTCCCGCGTTGAACAAGGCGCGCGAGAAAGCGCATCAGATCTCCTGTGCCGCCAACGTCAAGCAATTCGGCATCGCAATGGTCCAGTACGCGACGGACAATGAGGATTATCAGCCGTCGTTCGACAAAACCAACAACCCCGCGATCAAGATGCGTCCGAACTTCGTCTCAAAGCTCTATCCCTATCTGACGACCGGAACGATTCCAGTAGCCGGACGGCTCATTAAAAGCTATTACTGTCCGTCGGCGGCGGATGAATCCTGCTGGTGGGGAAGCACCTACGCGGGACGCGGACTCACAACCGATCCGCTGACCTCCTACGCATGGAACGCATTTGCCGGAACCGAGGAATATGGCGCTTACTACGCCGCACGCCGTCTTTCCCGCTGCAAACAGCCGTCGTCGATCGCGCTCATGCGTGATTTTGATTTCCGCTGGAAACATCTTGATCCGGAATACACCTCTCAGGAAGAAGTCGGCCCCCTGATGGTAATTTCCAGCCTGGAAAGACTGCGGGCATATCCCGGATACCGTCATATACTCAAGGATAATATTCTGGCAGTAGACGGTCATGTCTTTCAGGAAACATTCGGCAGCTGTCCCGCCGATTACTATTCCCGGACCTGGCGGTTCGGCGTCATCTACGACGGAACGAACCGTCACTACCCCTACTGGCCTTTATAAAAAACATGAAAATCAAGGAGCCTATTATGAACCGTCACTTTCTGATCCCCCTGTTTGCCGCCCTGTCGCTAAACGCGGCGAATCTGATCCGCAACGCCAGTTTTGAACTGGGATGCGGAGACTGGAATCTTGTCCGTTTCTCCAGTCAGGACGCCATTTTCCGCAAAGCGGTTTCCGACACGGAAAATCCGGTTCACGGAATGCGGAGTCTGCGCATTGAGAATCCCGATGCGGACACGATCGAACTCAGCGGCTGGGAAATCCCGTTAAAAAAAGATCACACATATACTCTTTCGTGGTACGCAAAGAGCAACCGTCCTCTGCGGCTTCGCGGCGCCATGATCGCGGAAAACCGGGCGAAACAGTGGTTCGTCTATACCTCGTTTGTCAACACGACTCCGGAATGGAAACGCTATCAATGCACTTTCACCGCACAGGACAGCTGTGCATTCATCCCGAAATTCATCTGGGGAAACTGGGGGGAAACCGCCAGCACAGCGACACTTTGGATTGACGCGGTCCAGCTGGAGGAAGGAGCAAAGCCGACCCAGTTTCATCCGTATGGAGAAACGGAGCTCTGCGCGGAACTTGATTCCCGTCTGTCTTTTGACAAACAGCCGCTGACCGCGACCGTCAAAGCCGTCAATTACACGGAGCAGGAGAAAAGACTTCCGCTTCACATTCAGCTGAATGATACGGTTTTTCCGCTCCCGGTACATTCTCCGCCGGCAACGGAACTCGTTATCCCCGCCAATTCGGAAGCCAAACTGACGGTTCCTCTCGTTCCGGATCGTTACGGTCACATGCGGCTCAGTGAAAAAAACGGTCTTTTCACCAGTCTGTTCTTTGCCGTGATCCCGAAACCGGCGACGCCGTTTCATCTTTCGGCAACGGCAACAGGGCTTGAATACAATTTTGCCAAAATTGCGCATACTCATACAAAACTTCCGGACAGCACTTGTCTCATGGGAGACAATCTGGAAGCACACCTTGCGTTCTTCCGCAACTCCGGCGTCTCTCTGCTGCGGGTCGGCAATCTGGGGACCGCATTCAGCTGGAACCGTATTGAAACATCGCCCGGCAATTTCGACTGGAGCGAAACCGACCGTCAGATCGCTCTTGCGGAGAAATACAGTCTGAAACTCATGCCGGTGCTCGGCAACATGTTTTATCTGCGGGACCGACCTTGGGGCAAACGGAGCTGGTCACGCATTCCCGCCTTTGTGATCCGCAACGGGAAGCGGTATAAAAATCCGAAACAGAGACTTTGGGACGGCGTTCTGCCCGACCATAAAGACTGGCGGAATTACGTCGCCGCCTTCGCCGCACACTGCAAAGGAAAAATCGCCGCATACGAACTCACCAACGAACCCAATATCACAATCCGGGCGGAAGATTATGTGGAATACGTCAAGATCGCCGCACAGGAGATCCGTAAAGCGGATCCCGCCGCTCTGGTGATCGCCGGAAGCCTGACCGCGGATTATGACGGCAAGCTCAGTCACTATCTCTCCCTGCTGAACAGCTCCGGCGCGCTCGCCGCATGTGATGCGCTGAGCTTCCACCCCTACTCCTCCCGTCTCGACAGCAGCGCTTATCCCGCCGCGGCGAATATTCAATATCTGAAAGAAAAATCCGGCGGCAAAACGCTTTGGAACAGCGAACTCTACTATTTGTGGGATCCTCCGAAAAAATTCTACAATCACGAGCCCGTACTGTTTTCCGGAATGAAACCCTCCCATCTGTTCCGCCGGTTCTCAATAGACTTTGGCGAAGGCGTCATTCAGAGTATCCTTCTTTCTGTCAATCATCTGCTGACGGTGGATGGAGACCACACCTGGCAAGGTTCGCCGGCTTTCCTTTCCACCGCACTGATCCCCAACGCGATGTATGCGGCCTATGCCTCCGCCTCATTCCTGTTCAGCGGGTGCCGCAGTGAGGGAAAAGCGGAAACACCGGCGGCGGCAACCGCCTACCGTTTCCGTCACCGGGACGGCAGACCTTTCACGGTCTGCTGGAAAAAAACGGATACAGAAACGGTCCGTCTCACACTTCCGCTCGAAACAGAAGTCTGCGACCTGTTCGGCAATCCGGTTGCACATCAAGGAACAGTCGATCTTACGGAAAATCCTCTCGTTCTGTACCTGCCGGAGAACGGTCAGACGCATTTCACGACCTCCGCTTCCGCCGATTAACGGAATACCGGCCTACCGCCTCCAACCGACGCGGTTCTTTTTCTAAGGAACCGCATCATTTTTTATATTGCTACGGCATCTAAATATTTAACATCATGAGACAAGTCTTTCCTCGGACTCCATTGAGGCATATTGGATGTTTTGGCCGTTGAAAAACCGTCGAATATGCAGAGGTTTTTTCTGGAATCGCTTCATATGAGATCGTGCATTCTGCTCCATGCTCTTGTTCTGGAGTCAGTTTTTTTTGGAGAGGGCTCTTTTCAAATCGCTGTTCATGTGCTCATCCGGATTCAGCTCAGGACTGTAAGACGGAAAATAAAAGATTTCTATCTCATTCTTATGCAATTCCAGCCAGGAAACAAGTTCACGACTATGATGAACGCGAAGATTATCCAGAATCAGGAAGATTTTTTTGTCTGCGGTCTGAATAAGACGTGTCATAAATCTCTTGAGAAGTCCCGCATTCATCATTTCACGATAGAACATAAAACGGACTTTTCCCCAATTTGTTATGGCACTGATCATATTGATTTTCTCCGGTCTTCCCTTGACACGCTGAACCGGTGTTTTTCCACAAGGCGCATATGATTTTCCAACAACATTGTCGCTTCGGATCCCTGTTTCATCTCCCCAGTTGATCTCCGCGTTTTCTTTTTTGGCACGCTTCACAATCGCAGGATAAGTATCCTTCAACCATTCCTCCACTTTCTTCTCATTCCGTGCGTATGCCCGACGGATCGTTTTT
>URNE01000297.1 GCA_900549045.1 uncultured bacterium
GGGACGCGTCAGGCGCGGCGCATGTAAAGAGGCGGGCAGGGATTTTCCCCTGCGGTGCGGTGCGTTTTGCACATCGCAAATTCCGGGCGACGAGAGAATCCAGCTGGCGGAGGGATCTGTTCGTTGACGGTAACTTCCCGGATGGCAAAGGTTTGAATGCCGAATTCAAGTATGGCTCTGCCGAGCCCGTGTCCGCAGGATTCCGGGGCGTTTGCGGAGTGCGTAAATCGTCATAAAAGAGGCGTCTCAAAAGCGGAGAGCCTTTGAGACGCGGAGCTGAGAGCTTTGTCAGAGCATGATTTTGTGCATGGCGAGCGGAGCGGCGACGAGCGGCTCGATCGCGGCAGCAAACTCTTTGAAGTGCGGCTGGGCAAGGTGGGCGTCCAGCGCGGCGTCGCTTTCCCAGCGTTCCTGGAAGATGAAGACGTCGGGGTTCAGCGCATCCTGATCGCACTGATAGCTGACATTGCCTTTGTCCGCTTTCGAGGCGCTGACGATGGCGGGAATGAGTTTTTTGAAGTTTTCCGCTTCACCCTTTTTCAGGGACGCGATGGCGATAATCTGAAACATGTTACACCTCTTTTCGGTTTTGTAGTGGAAAGATACACCGGGAAACGTAAAATTCAAGGTTTTTTTCAAATTTCTCTGCGGCGTTTGCCGAGAAGAAAGACGTCCTGGATCTGCGACGGCGTGTGCGCCTTGCGCCAGCGGGGCTCGAAGGCGCGTCCCTGAATCGTCTGGGCGATTGCGGCCAGCGCACGCAGGTGGAAGTTGCGGCGGTCCGGGCTTCCGAACAGGAAGATGACCGCGTGGACCTGTTTTGCTTCCGGGGCGAATTCGACGCCCTCCGCGCACTTCACGAGCATCATGCGGAACTGTGAGTGTCCCTCGACCGTCAGATGCGGAATTGCGACGAACGGGTTCAGAACGGTGCTGGATTCGGATTCGCGGATCAGCAGTTTTTCATCCAGTTCCTTCGCCGGACAGCCGAGCTGGGGGGCCATTTTCTGGGCGACGATGTCGAAGAGGTCGGGCATGGTCACTGCGTGTTCGATCACCATGACGGAGGAGTTCTCCACGAGCTTGTCGAAGTCGTCCAGAACAATGCCGTCGCGGCTGCGGAGAATGTCGCGAAGTTCCGTTTCGAGTCCGTTTGTGTTGATGCGGCAGTTCGAAATGCGGGCGACGAGGTGCATGAGCGCGTATTCAAGCTGCACTTTGCGTCCGAAGAGGAAGTAGAGCACCACGGCTGCGACGATGATTCCGAGCGCGATCTGCACCGCGCCGATGCCCATCTGGATAATGAGGATGAGGAAGGCGATGATGCTGATGAGCGGGAGAACCGGATAGAAAGGCATTCGGAAGGTCGGACGGTAGTTCTGGATTCCGCTCTCGCGCAGAATGATGACGGAGATGTTCGTGAGAATGAACGAGAGCATGATGACGGTCGAGGCGACGGTGACGAGGCGTTCGAGGTCGAGGAAGAGCGCGGCCGCCATCACCGCGCCCGTCAGGATGAGCGAGGGGAGGGGAAGCTGTTTGCGTCCGTAGACGCGGCTGAAGAATGCTGGAATGAGCTTGTCTCGGCTGAGCGCGAACGGGAACCGCGCGGCCGCCATGATGCCGGCGTTTGCGGTTGTGACGAACGCCATCATCGCGCCGAGTGTGATGATCCAGAATCCGGCTTTTCCGAGGCTGGTGCGTCCTGCTGCGTCGGAGAGCGGCGTGAGGGAACCGGCAAGTTCGTTTCCGGGCAGGACGCCGACCGTTACGATGAGTCCGCATACGTAAATCAAAGTGACGGAGACGATGCCGCGGAGCATTCCCGCGGGAATGTTGCGGACGGGGTTCTTGACTTCCTCCGAAACGCTCGCCACGTCGAGCAGTCCGCCGAAAGCGACGAAAACGAAAGCGGCGAGCGCAATCACTTCACCGAAATTCGCCTTTCCGTCGAGAAAGAACGGAGTGAATCGGGACGGGTTGACCGCGGGTGCTCCGCAGACGATGAACGCGCCCATTGCGGCGAGCAGAATGAACACCATGATGTCCTGCGCCCATGCCGCCGCGTTCGTGCCGATCAGATTGACGAGCAGGAAAAATACGGTCATTGTGATGCCGCTTGGAATGCGGGGGACGCCCCAGAGCTGGTGGAGCAGTTCCGCCATGCCGAAGATGGCAAAGGAACTTTTGAGTGCGATCGCCGCCCAGTTCAGCAGGCCGGAGATGGTTCCGGCGAGCGGACCGAGACTGCGTTCGGTGTAGTAGTAGATTCCGCCCGCAAGCGGCATGGCGGTTGCAAGCTCGATCGTGGCCAGCGAGCCGAGGCAGGCGAAGATTCCGGCGAGGAGGTAGCCGAGAATCATCGCGGGTCCCATCTTTTCGAATGCGACGCCGGGCAGGATGAAGATGCCCGAACTGATCATTGCGCCGGTTGCGATGCAGAAGATGTCAAGCAGGCCGAGAGTTTTCAGCAGTTCTTTGCTCATGGAGTCCCCCTTGTTCTCCTCTTACTTGATTTCGGACTCAAGTCCGATTTTCAGGTTCCAGAGTTTCGAGAAATGACGCGGGATGTCGATGTTGTCGACAACGCCGTTGAAGAATGCGGAGCCGGGGCCGAATGCGAACACTGCGACCGGAGCGCCCGAATGGCCGGTTCCGTTGTAGTAAATGTGCGGATTTTTCGGATCGTCGCGGTTCGGGGAGACGGAGATTCCGCCTGTTTCGTGATCGGCGGTCACAACGACGAGCGTGTCTTTGTGTTTCATCGCAAAGTCAAGAGCCTGCCGGACCAGGAAGTCGGTCATGAGCACGCCGCCGGCGGAGGAGTCGGGCTTGTTGCCGTGTCCGCCCCAGTCGGGATATGCGCACTCGACCATGACGAAGAAGCCTTTGGGGCTGGCGTTGAGACGCTCGAAGACAAGTCCGGCTGCACGGGCGAGGGAGGCCGTGTCGTCCAGCGGGAAGTTCATGAAGCCGAAAACTTTGGAATTCGCGGGGGCTTTGGCGAGAGCATCTTCCTTCGAAGTTTCGAGATAGCCTTTCGCGGTGAGTTCCGCGCAGATGTTGCGTCCGTCCGCGCGTTTGCCCTTGAGTTCTTTGGGGAGGAAGGGCTTGCGGTCGCCGTTGCCGATGAGAACGTCGAAGTTGCTGGCGACGGTCCAGGCTGCGATTTCAGGCCCCATGTAGCGGTGCTTTTCGTGCGCGTAGAAGGCGGCGGGAGTGGCTCCGGCGAGGGAGTCGCAGGTCATGATTCCGACCGCGCGTCCGTCCGCTTGCGCGGCTTCCGCAATGGAGCGGAACTTTTTGAGTTCGGGGTTGACGCCGATCATGGAGTTGTTGGTTTTGTATCCGGAGGAAAGGGCGGTTCCGCTGGCGGCGGAGTCGGTGACGGAGCTGTTCGCGGAGAAGGTCTGGGCGAGTCCGGCGGCGGGCATCTGCTGCATGACGAGTTTGTCGGGTGCGCCGTGCGCGTGGAGCGAAGCGAACGCCTGCGCGCCCTGTCCCATGCCGTCGCCGATGATGAAGATGATGTTGCGCGGGGTTCCGTTCTGCGGGAAGGCTGCGAGCTCCTTTGCATCGACGGGCGCGGGAGCGGGATGGTTCCGCTTGAGTTTGTATTCCTGCTTCCGCGGAGTTCTGGTGTTTTTCTCCGGCGGACGTGCGAAGTCGGCGGCTGCGAGCGGAAGCGCGAAAACGGCGAGAATAAGAGGCAGAAATTGGCGGATTCGCGGGAAATTCATCTTGTGGCTCCTTGTTTTGTTGCGTTAGAGGTGAATTCAATATAGCCACGATGAGGCGATTTTCAAGCGGGGAAAGGGTTTTGTCGCAAAAAAATC
>URNE01000298.1 GCA_900549045.1 uncultured bacterium
AATTGCCAAATGGGAAAAGAAGGATTACAAAGGTGCAAGAAAAGCTTTTAAAAAAGCACTGGAAAATGATGCCGAAAAGACGGGAACCATCTATAATATGATTGGAAACTGTGATCTGAAAGTCGGAAAAGCGAAAGAGGCATTCGAATATCAGTCCGAAAAGGGCATGAACTGCTTCAAGGTCCTCTTCGACTGGAGGGATCTCTGATGAGGTACGGTCTCGCCGCCTGGGGACTCCGCGAGGAGTCCCTCGAATCCCAGCTCGCGCTCACAAAAAAACTCGGACTGGAACTGCTGGAATTTTCCATTGCGAACTATGACAAGGACGCCCTTCAGCTCGGCGCAACCGATGCGCAGATCGAACATGTGAAGGAGCTGTTCCGGCAGAACGGAATCCGCCTTGAGTGCGGCTGCACCGGAAACGACTTCACCGGCGACGACGTCGCCGAACAGGTCAAAAAGGTCAAAGAAGTCGTCGGCATTGCCGAAAAGCTCGGGCTCCGCTATCTCCGCATCTTCGCCGGATTCAATTCCGACAGTGTGGTCATCGGCGACCGGCTCGTGAAGATGCTCGCAGCTCTGAAGGAAGTCAACGATTACGCAAAAAACACCGGCGTCCGCCTCTGCGTGGAAACCCACGGCGGAGTCGCATGTCTGGAAAACGGCGCGCTCGTGCATTTCAACAGCGCCACCACCCGCACCGACATCTGGAAAGAGATCGTGAAAACGGGAGTGTCCTGCGCCTATGACCCCGCGAACCTGACGGCCGTCGGAACCACCTGCGCCACCGGATTCTTCCGTCAGTTCAAAGAGGCCGTAGCCTATGTTCATCTCAAGGATTTCCGCGATGTGGAAGGCGGCGTGCGCCCGGCGGCGTGCGGCGAAGGACGTCTCGACTGGAAGCGTCTCATGGAGACGCTCAAGGAGTTTGACGGTCCCGCGATGATCGAATACGAACTTCCCGAAGATGTCGAAGACGGCATGACGCGCAGTCTGAACTTCCTGAAAGCGCACGAGGCTTGAACATGAAGTTTCATCCGCTCCGCATCAATGAGCAGCCCGAATATGACGCGCTCTGCCCGGAATGGAAGATCGTTCCCGCACCCGCTCCGCGCACAGAAATTGTGCTGGGAACGAACCGCCCGTCCGGCGTGTTCCGCTGCGGCGAAACAGTCGCTTTCTCGCTGGAATTCCGTCATGACGGCAAACCGGTCGCGGGAAAAACTCTGAACTGCACGCTTGAACGGGATTTTCATCCGGTCGAAACGTTTGCTCTCGTCTCTGCGGAAACTCCGGTCGTTTTCGAAACGACTCTGGAGAAGCCGGGCTTTGTCCGTCTCGCCGTTTCCTGCGACGGTTTTTCCGCCGCATACGGAGCGGGTTTTGAACCGTTCGCAATCACCGCCGCTCCTGAAATTGAAGGATTCGACGCCTTCTGGAATGCGCGGAAACAAGAGCTCGCCGCCGTACCGATGCAGGTTCTGAAATTTGAAAAAGTTCCGCTCGCCGATCCCGGATACGAAGGCGTCGCTGAGTGTTTCAACGTCGAAATCTCCTGCGTAAACGGCACTCCGGTTGCGGGACTCCTTGCCGTTCCGTGCGGAGCGAAACCGGGGACGCTTCCCGCATACGTTTTCTTCCACGGCGCCGGCGTGCGTCCCTCGTTCCAGCCGCTCCCCTGGGCGGCGCACGGGATGATCGCGTTCAACGTCAACGCTCACGGCATCCCGTACGGGAACGAAGCCGTTTACAGAAGCGAACTGAAGCGTCTGGAAGGCTATTCCTCGCGAATTTACGAGAAACCGGAAGACTCCCTGTTCGTCGCCATGACTCTGCGCGTTCTGCGCTCATTGGAATACCTGAAATCGCGTCCGGAGTTCAACGGGACCCTGATCTGCCACGGCGGAAGCCAGGGCGGCTACCAGTCGCTCGCCGCGGCGGGACTCGACCCCGATGTTTCGCTGATCATCCCCAACGCTCCGGCGATGTGCAACCTCGCGGGCGCTCTGGAAGGACGCATCCCCTCCTGGCCGCACACCGTGAAACAGGAACCCGCGGAGCTGCGGAACAACCGCAACGCCCTGTTCTGCGACGGCGCCTCGTTCGCCCGCCGCGCAAAAGCGCAGGCGCTGTTCACCGTAGGTTTTTCCGACCCGGCGGCGACTCCCTCCTCGGTCTACGCAGCTTACAATGCCTACGGCGGAGAAAAACAGATCATGGACTTCCCCGACCTCGGACACGAAGGCGCGGTCTTCTGGACCGCCGAAGCTGAAATTGAAGAATATATCCACAACCAACCTAAATAAAGGAGACAAATAAATGTCGAACAAACCGCAAGTCATTTTTATGCCTCATGCGAACATTCAGTATTCGCAGCTCGACCCGAAGCGCCGCGCATGGGTCTGCGAAAACTGCTACCGTCCGCTTTTTGAACTCGTCCGCGACGGCGATTACAAAGTCGCGTTCGAAGCTTCCGGCAGAACTCTGGAAGTGATGGATCAGGAGGCTCCGGCCGTCCTCGCCCTCCTCCGCGAACTGGTCAGAGAAGGCAAAATCGAACCGGTCGCCTCTCCGTTCATCCACGTGATGCTCGCGAACGTTCCGCCCGAAATCGGACTGGATACGCTCAAACACGGTCTTGAAGCATGGGAAAAATACACCGGAGTCCGCCCCGAAACCGGATGGAACCCGGAGTGCGGATGGGCCTCCTACCTGCCCGAAATCTACAAGGAAGCCGGCTACAAAAACCTCGTCATGGACGCCGACAGCTTCTTCCTCTCCTTCCCGGAAATCCGCCAGGCGACCGGACTCAAATACGACGTTCAGGGACACTCCAACAAGAACCACCTCTTCAAGATTGAAGAGTACATCAAGGACAAGCCGGAATTCCTGAAGTATCTGACGAATCCGTCGGTTGCTCCCAACGGTCTCCGCATGGTCTTCCGTTCCGACTGCATGGCGAACCCGATGCTCTGGTATCTGATGGGCGCGACGGAAGGCTGCCGCGAAACCCCTGTCAGCCTCGACGAAATCAAGGAAATGTTCCTGAAGTGGCAGCCGCGCATTGCGCAGACAGGTTCCTTCATCATGCCGTACGCGGAAGATGCGGAATACATCGGTTCCTCCGCATACTTCTATGTGAAGCAGTTCAACCAGGCCCGCTTCTTCGAGCCGGAACCGAAGTCCGTCCAGCGCTTCAAAGAGCTGCTCGACATGGCGAAGAGCATCGGCTACGAACTCACCACCCCGGGCGCAGTGATCAACAACGCCAAAGAGCTGATCAAGAACGATCTGATCGACCATATCGAAAACGGCGCCGCATGGCACGGCGGAACCTACAAGGCATGGGCGAACACAAGCTATTCCCTGATCTTCGACCCGGTCTGCCGCATGGTCTACGACGGCATCGTCGCGGTTCGCAAGCACATCGGAAACACGCCGGAACTTGACAAGGCGATGAAGGCGGTGACGTCCGCATACGTTTCCGACTCCCGCTGGCCTCCGCTGCCGACCACCCCGGGACGCTTCAACGTCCGCGAGTCGATTGACGATCTGTTTGCCGCGAACAAGTTCCTCGGCGAAGCGATGGAGAAAGGCGGCATTGCCGAAAAGCGTGCAATCTACTCCGCTCCGCTGATGGAAACGCAGATCAAGCTGATCGAAAAGGAACTGATGGATCAGAAATATTTCGGCGAATAATCCGCCGCTGATTCACAGAGAGCGATTGCCTCCGGAGCAATCGCTCGATCCCGCATGGTCACCGGCCCGGCCGGTGACCATGTTCTTTATCTCCGAAACGGTTTTTCATCTCTTGTTTTTCTGAAAACAT
>URNE01000299.1 GCA_900549045.1 uncultured bacterium
TTCCGCGCAAACGGTCTGCGGGCGGAGTCCGCCGGCAACATCGGCAACGCCCTCAGCGACGCCGTCCTTGAAATCCGCCGGAAAAACAATCTTGATCTCCTGACCGTCGAAACAAGTTCCTTTCAGCTCGAAAGCATCGCGGACGGCTTCACCCCCTCCACGGCGGCATTCCTCAACCTTGCCAGCGACCACATCAACCGCCACGGTTCCATGCAGGGGTATCTTGAAGCGAAACTGCGCGTCTTCCGGAACATGAAAAACGGAACGGCCGTTGTCAATTCGCTTCTCAAAAATGAAACCGCCGGACTCCGGATTCCGCGGATTTTCTTCTCCGGGACCGGGTCAGACGCCGATTTCACTTTCCGCGACGAAACGATTCTTTTCCGCGAAAAGCCCGTTCTCGCATTCAAAGACCTCAAGCTCAAGGGAATCCATAACGCGGAAAACGTCATGGCCGCACTCGCGATTCTCTACGCGGAATGCGGTGAACGCGCGCTCTTTTCGGAGGAAACGCACCGTGCTCTCCGCGAATTTTCGCCCGACATCCACCGCATGGAACTTTTCGCTGAAGCAAACGGCGTGCGCTTCTTCGACGACTCAAAAGCCACCAATCCCCACTCGGTCAACGCCTTCCTCAAGACTTTCGGCGGAAAGAAAAATTCCATTCTCATTCTGGGAGGGCTCGACAAAAACATGAGCTTTGCTTCCATCCGCGACGATGCGGACAAAATCAAGTGCGCGTTTCTGATCGGAGAATGCAAAGAGAAAATTTTCCGCGAACTTTCCGGCGATTTTCCCTGCACTCTCTGCACCACTCTTGAAGAGGCGGCCGCACAGGGCTTCCGCGCGGCGGAACCGGGCGACCTTCTCGCGCTCTGTCCCGCCTGCGCCAGCATGGATATGTTCAAGGATTACAAGGAACGCGGAGACCGCTTCAAATCCGCCGTCCGGAATTTGCTGAAGTAGCGTTTTGTACTGTTTTTATCGCGCTTTCTGATATTCCAGACTCTTGAATTCCAGTCTGAAAAGTGCTATTGTTTCCTCACGCAAACGAAAGGACACAAAACATGAATCAGCGAAACGTTATCCTTGATACGGACATCGGCCTCGATATTGACGACACCTGGGCGCTCGGAATGCTGCTCAACATGCCGGAACTGAAAACGAAGTTGGTTCTTGCCGTCTCTCAAACACCCGAATACACAGGTGCGGTCGCGGCAAAATTCCTGCAGGAGGTCGGCAGATCCGATATTCCCGTCGCAATCAATCCGGCGAACAGAAAAGCAGATGCTCCGCCGCTGCCTCTGCGGAACTGGCTGGGACGTTTCAAACTCGAAGACTACAGCGGCACTGTTTTGCGCAACGGAATTGAAGAGATGATCCGTCTGATTGAAATGCACAAGGAAACGACTATCATCGGCATCGGCCCCATGACCAACCTTGCGGAATTCTGCCGCAGACGCCCCGACCTTGTCTCCAAGTGCCGTCTTGTCGCAATGGCGGGATCGTTCCACAAGAATTTTCGCGATGCCCCCGGCAAGATCGCAGAATACAATGTTGAACAAGACATTCCCGCCTCGCAGACCGTTTTCAGCGCGGACTGGAAGGAGTTCATCATCACACCGCTGGATCACTGCGGCAATATGATTGTCGGCGGCGGACTTTATCAGCAGTTCAAGGAGTCGCAGCAGGCGATCCCGCGTACAATTCAGGAAAGTTACCGCAGCTGGCTTCTCCTTTCCGGCGCGCCGGATGATGCGGAGACAGCCAGCTCCATTCTCTACGATACCGTTGCGGTTTATCTCGCGGCAACGGAACGCAATGTCAAATTCGCCGACATGAATCTGATTGTTGACGATAAAGGTTTTCTCCAGACCGCCCCCGGCGGCAGACCGGTCCGCGTGGCGATGGAGTGGGAGGACATTGACGCCTTCAAGCATGAATTGATCGGAATTCTTCTGCGCGGGACCGTAAAACAATGACAAACGCATTCCCCGCGACCTTCTTTTACGCAGATCTTCATGCGAAGTCCGGCACGGTTCCGTTTCATCAGCACGACGGCTGTGAAATTCTGCTGGTTCTCCGCGGGAAGTGCCGTGTGGAAAGCCCGCTCGGAACGCTGAAGGGAAATGCCGGGGATCTGCTGGTCATTCCGCCGGGAATCCGGCACAATCAGCTCAGTGAACCGGGAGAACGGAATTTCTTCTGTGTCTTCCGCGCTGAAACAGGTCTGTTCCAGCAGGAATGGCGCAAAATACACCTTGCCGCCCCGGGCTTTGCCCGGCGCACCCTGCTGGAACTGCAGACGATGAATCTGCGCAACGAACGCTCCGGAGCGGACGCCCTGCTCTGTTCTCTGCTTCAGCGCATTTCCGCGCGGGATGCGGAATCTCCGGAATTTCCGCCGGCTCTCCGCTCCGCGCTCGAATATTTTCAGCGGCATTACACCGAAAATATTTCCGTGGAAGACGCTGCGAAACATGCGGGGATCTGTCCGAGTTTTCTGCGCAGACTCTTTCAGCGGCATTGCGGAGAGAGCCCGCGCCGTCATCTTCTGAATCTGCGGCTGGAACGCGCAAGAGTCCTGCTTTGCAATCCCGGGCTCTCCATCGAAGAAATCGCGGAGCAGTGCGGTTTTGAAAACAGCAGCTACTTCATCCGTTTCTACCGGAAATGCACGGGGAGCACGCCGGGACACGCCAGAATCAGCGCGACTTCAGCAGGCGTGACAACGGGTCTATAATCTCTTTCACGTCTCCCGCGCCGATGACGGCGATCAGGTCACCCGGCCGAACGTGTTCCGCGACCGTCTCCGCCATCGACTCCCATGTTCCGGAAACGGCGTGCGCGTTCTTCCCGACTGCGGCGGCGAGCGTTCCGGAATCCACATCCGATTTGTCCGTCCATGCGGCAAAAACCGGAGACAGGAAAACAGGTCCGTCGACCGTCTTCAGCAGCGCGGCGAATTCAGGGAGATAACGTTTCAGCCGGGCATAGCGGTGCGGCTGGAAAACAACAGTCATCCGCCTCCCCGGATTCGTTTCGCGCAGCGCGGAAAGAGAAGCTTTGAGTTCTGTCGGATGATGCGCGTAATCTTCCACAATCCGGAAAGTTCCGTTGTCGAAGCGGAGCGACATCCGCCGTTCCACGCCGGGGAACCGGAACAGCGCCGCACGGATCTCATCATCGGAGCAGTCGACTGCGCTCCGGACGGCGGCGAATGCGGTGACGGCGTTCAGTTTCTGGAATCCTCCCCAGTGCGCGGGAAAATCCCAGCCGGGCAGAGTCCGGGGAATCCGTTCCGACGAAACGGAAAGCGGAGCAAGAAGACGGTCCGTGTTTTCGCCTTCCACAAAAATCAGATGCCCCGCGTTTTTCCCGAATGTCACAAAACTTCCGAACAGCGCGTCCGTTCCGCCGACGCTCCAGCTGTGGTCGTCTTCGATGTTCGTCACAACAGCGGTTGAAGCATGGAAAAGCGCATTCGTGGAATCGCTCTCATCGACTTCCGTCACAAAGAGTTTTCCGTTTCCCGCGCGCCCGGAGGTTGTCCAGCCGGAAACGTTTCCGCCGATCAGAAAACCGGGATCAAGGCCGAGCTCCGTCAGCGTGTGCGCCGTCATTGCGGAAACCGAGGTCTTGCCGTGCGATCCCGCGACCGCGATCGAGTGTTCAAACAATGTTCCGAGGTGCGCCAGCGCTTCTCCACGCCGCATGACCGCCGCGCCGCGCCGTTCCGCTTCCACGAGTTCCGGATTGTCCGGCGCAGCCGCTGAAGTGTGGACAAGCAGGAGCGGAAAATCCCCCTTCGGCAGATTCTCCGCCGCAT
>URNE01000300.1 GCA_900549045.1 uncultured bacterium
GGTTTCCCGTTTTCCATTCCGGCGGAATGCCGGAATCATGGAATGGATTGGTGAAGGGACTCAGATGTCCTCATCGTCGCTGAAATCATCGCCGAGATCATCCAGATCGTCGAGGGGGCCAAGATCATCCTCATCGTCAAGACCGGCGTCGTCTCCGTATTCATCGTAGTCGTCATCCTCTTCGTTGACGACGGTGCTTGCGGAGATGAAGGCGCCGCATTCGGGACAGCATCCATCCTCGGCTTCAATCTGTTTTTCGTTGATTTCGATGTCGCAATAAGGGCAGAACATCACCATAAGAAAACCTCCTTGTGTTGTTGCAAAGATTTTGCAGCGGAAACTGAAATTCAGTTCACACGAACATTATAAAGAGTTATGCGAAAAAGTCAACCCCTGAAACGCTTTTTTTTCTTAATTTTTTTTAGGAAAAAACGCGTTTTCGGTGAAATCAGATGTTTTTGCCGAGATTGCGGGCTTCGTCGAGGGCTGGCGATCCTTTGATCGCGCCGGGTTCTCCGACGTTTGGAACGAGGATTTTTCCGCGGTCGGTCCACTTCAGATAGTCCGCAATCAGTTCGTATGAACGGACAATTCCGTCAAAGTCCTTCATTTCATCGGTTTCGGCGGAGACGAGCAGGGCGCATTCTTTGATTTTCAGCGGGCGTCCGCCGGCCATGAACGCATAGAACTTGTCGAGCGCCGCCTTCAGCTGCGTCGGGAAGGAGAACCAATAGAGCGGTGTTGCGAGAACGAGCACGTCGGCTTCTTCCAGAATCGGGGCGAGCGAATTGAAATCGTCGTCGAACAGACACGCCTTCCCGTGTTTGAAGCACTGGTTGCACGCGCGGCAGCCGTCAATCTGTTTGCGGGCGGCGTCGAACCGCTGGATGCGGTGTCCGGCCTCTTCGGCGCCTTTGATGAATGCGTCGGCGAGCATGAAGCTGTTTCCGTTTGAACGGGGGCTTCCGGTCAGGACTAAAATATTCTTACCCATGAAAAATTCCTCCTTTTCCGCAAATATAACGGAGTTTCCCGCAATGTCAACCGGGAAACTCCGTTGAAGCGCATTTTAAACGGAGAGTTTGCGGGAGATGACCGCCGCTTCGCCGTTTGTCCGGATTGTTTCGCCGGGCAGACGAATCTGCGCGCACATTCCGGCGGGAATCTCGAAGTCTAGTTCCGCCGTTTGTCCGGAACGCTTCAGAGAGGCTCGGATCGTTCCCTGCGGAGTCGGCAGGACGAGTTCCGCGGAGTCCGGCGCGGTGAAGAGCGGGGAGAATTCCACTCTGCGCCACGCGTCTTCGGTCTGCTTTACGCCGAACACCAGTTCGGGAAGATGTGAAAGCGGATGTGCGCTCCAGGCATGCGAGTAGGACCAGCCGGAATAATCGCCTTTGCCGAACGTTTCCCATGCGGTTCCTGTCGGAACCATTTTCGCCCATTCGCGACGGATGTATTCGAGCGCTTCGGCGCGGAGACCGTACATCTGCGCGGCGTCGAGCAGGTAAGTCGACCAGAACGAGCTTGGTTCCGCGCAACCGGAAAGAGTTCCTTTCAGACACGGCAGAATGCGTTTTTCAATCATTGAATCTTTGGCTTCCGGCCGCAGTTCGAGCAGAAGCGCGAGCACTTGGTCGTGAACCGACGGCACGCCGTTCTGCCTGCCGTCTTTGCCGATTTCCGGAACGAAAAGTCCCTGTTCCGGATCGAAGAAGGCTTCGGCGAGAAGTTTGCGTTCCGCGGCGATTTTTGCTTCCAGTTTCTGCGCATCCGCTTCGCAGCCGGCATGATGCAGGAGCTTGCAGTAGAGCGTTTCTGCGTAGAGATGCCAGAGATTGAGGAAGGTCGGCGTTGCATTCTTGGGCAGATCGCACCAGTCTTCGAAGAGCCAGTAGCGCGGGTCGGCTTTGAGCAGACCGTCGGAACCGCGCGTGGTTTCGAAGTAGGCGAAGATGTCTTCCGCGCGGGATTTCTGCTTGTCCAGATGTTCCGTGGCTCCGGTCTGGAACCAGAGGTCGTACAGAGTGGCGATCCATGTGAGACAGAAGTCGGGCAGAACGCATCCGCAGTCCGTGGTCGGGGCGTCGGCGAAAGTGAGGTTGCCGGGCGCGTGCTGTCCCGCGATCGAATGGATTCCCTGACGGAGCAGGCCGGGATCGGCTGTCAGGAAGTGTGTGTTTTTCGCCTGAACGCGGGCGTCGCCCCACCACTGGGACTGTTCGCGCCAGGGGGTGTCGACGAAGGCGTCCAGAGAGCAGACCTGCTGGGTGTGGCGGCAGATGCGGTAGATATCGTTCAGAACCTTGTCGGAACAGCGGAAATCTCCGGTGATCTGCATGGGATACACCGCGGTGCGCCAGGAGAGTTTGAGTTTCAGCGGGCGCGTGTTTTCCCGGACCGCAAGGGTGACATGGCGCACGCCCATGATCTGGTTGAGCTCGCAGTGTCCCTTCTCCGCGCCGAGATGGACGCGGCTTGCCATTGCAAGTTCGCTTCCCGCGCCGGGTTCCGGACGGAAGTGGATTCTGCCGTCGGGGAGCCAGTGAAAGTAGAAGAAATCGACAATCATTCCGGCTTCGCCGTCTTCGTAATCGAAAACGGGAGTTCCGGGAAGCCACTCATCCGCGCCGAGGTCAACGGTGATGCAGGAGACTTTGCCTTTTCCCGCTTCCGGAATTTCGAAGCAGAGCGCGTTTCCTTCGCGGCGGCAGGGGGGAATCGAGCCGTATTCAAGTGCGGGAAGTTCATTTTCGGCGAAATCCCATGCAATGTTGTGCTCCGGGAAGGGGAATGTTTTTGCTGGAGTTGAGCAGGGACCCGCTGCAAACGAGACGAGTCCGGCGGGCGCCTGTTCGTGTTCATCAAGCATGGGAATGCGGCGTGCTTCGAGTCCGGACCAGGGGAGGGAGCCCTGAGCATGCTGTCCGGGCGCGCACCATTTCGGCTGAGGCGGAATGCGGAATCCGGTCTCGGTGGTGATCCAGGAGCGGTCGTCAAAGGTCAGATCGACTTCTTCCTGCCAGCCCATCTGGAAACTGAGACGTCCGGTGTCATGCGCATAAGCGGTGTTGCGGAAAATGGTCCAGCCTTCGAGCTGAGAGAGAATGAGTGTGCCGTTGTCCCATTCGGCGGAACAGAGGAATCCGGCGCTGTCGGCATGGTTGTATGCGAAAGTGCTGATTCCGGGATTGTATGCCTCCACGGAGATCCAGTTGTGTCCGGTTTTCAGATACGGGAGGAGTTCGACGCGGTCGAACGGCCAGTGGTTCTGATATCCGCGGACGGGACCGCGGCAGACATAGCGTCCGTTTACATAGAGCCGGTAGCTCTGGTCCGCGGTGATGTCGAGGGGCGCGGCGGACGGCAGTTTCTCCATGTTGAAATCGTGGCGGAATCCCGCGTAACAGTTCTGTAGATAGAGTGTTTTCGCAGGCCAGATCCAGTAAGCGTTCGGGTTCATGATATGCTTGAAATCCTTATGTGTTTCCGTTTTGCATTGCGTTTAATTTACCGCGCCTTTGCAGGCTTTTCAAGCGTTTTTTTGAAAAATTGCTAAAACGTTTGAGCTGAACGGAAAAATCCGGACTGTTTTTCTTCCGGAGCATTTGAAAAACGCGGAAACGCCTATATTTTACGTTTGCAAGGCAATTTTGCAGAATAACAAATGGAGTTTGATTATGGCGGGCATTTCTGAACTTCTTCTGGATGCTGTGAAACGGAAAGCATCCGATATATTCATTTCAGCAGGAAAACATCCATCGTTCCGTATTCAGGGCAATCTGGTTGTCGACAGCTGACACCCCGCGTTTTCTTCTGAGTAAAT
>URNE01000301.1 GCA_900549045.1 uncultured bacterium
TGATTTTTTCGGAGACATCGAGTCTGAACCGCGTTCCCTCATGGAAAAGCAGCTTCTGAAGCTGTTCGCCAATCTGTCGGCCGAGGAACAACTCGAGGCGATCACGATGATCGCGGCGGCGTTCGGAAACTCTTCGCGCGAAAAGAAATGCTGAATTCCCCTTGATTTTTCCAGCGGGATCGTGTATTGTTCCGGAAACACGGGAGAAAAAATGGAAAAGCCGGTCTTGAAATTCTGGTCGCATGACCTGAACCGTCCGCTTGTCGACAAGGTGCATACGCATCCGTACTGGCAGATGGAGTACATCATTCAGGGCGCAGGCACCCGCGTGTTCGACCGGAACGATATGCCCGTCGAACTGAAGAACGGAATGTTCGTCCTGATTCCGCCGCTCGTTCCGCATCGTTTCTCCCGCATCGGGACGGGAACGGAGACCTGTTCTTTCAAGTTCACTTTTTCCGGAGGAAATCCGGAAGGAGATATTCTGCTGTATTCCGGCGAACTGCCTTTCTTCCGGTGGCTCGGGGGTGAGGCGGAGCGTCTTATCGCCGCACCGCTTCCCGTGCTGGAACGGAACCGGCTGCTCGAATATCTGCTGATGAACATTCTCGACTGCACCTCTGCGGCATCGCCGGAATCCGCGGACGAAACACCGCTGCTCTCCCGGCTCCGTGATCTCGTCCATTCCCGCGGACGCGAACTGAACGTGTGCGTCGCCGCGGAGGAGCTTAATCTGACGGTGTCCCAGCTGAAATACCGTTTTGCCGGAGAGTGTGCGAAGGCCGGCTTGCCGGAACGCTCGGCCAAGCGCTATATCGACCGTCTGCTGACGGAACTGATCGAGAGCTATCTGGAGTATTCCATGCTCTCGATCGGAGAGATCGCCCGCGCGACCCGCTTTCCCGACATCTACTCCATGAGTCATTTCTACAAGCGGCTGCGCGGGCGTTCTCCCGCGAACTGGGACCGGCGGAGAGAGCCGCCGGTTTGATCAGCGTTTCTGTCCGTTTTCAAAATAGCGCAGCAATTCCTCCGGGAGGGGAGGGATTTCCTGCGGGATGTTGCCGTTCCGCATTGAGAGATGAGCAAGGCATCCGGCGGCGACCGCATTCCTGGCGGCGACCGGAGAAATTTCCGGAATGACGTCGTTTGCCGCGAACTGCCGGAAGGCGTTGAGAAGGCGGCTGTCAGCTCCTCCGTGCTCTTCGCGTCCGCCTTTGAGATTGTAGACGATATCGGGTTCGCGGCGGTTTCCGCGCGTGGTCCAGACATGGATCTGGCAATTGCCGAAATCGCCGATGTTTTCGACGCGTCCGTGCGTTCCGATGAAGGTGTAGTTGCGTTCGGAATCCGGAGCGTACATGCACTGTTCATAGGAAGCCTGGACGCCGTTGTCGAGCTGCATGAGCATCATGCTGTGGTCTTCGACGTCGATGTGCGGGGCGAGTCCGGTCACATCCAGGGGCGGCCAGCATTCCTGAGAGAAGGAGATCTTCCGGTCGGGCTTTTCCCCCGGTGCGAGACGTTTTTTCGTGCGGTTGTAGACCGAGAGGCGTCCCATTCCGGTTACGCGAGCCGTGTATCCGCCGGCCAGCCAGTGGATGACATCGATGTCATGTGCGCCTTTCTGGAGGAGGAGACCGTTGCAGGTTTCCCGCTCCGCGCAGAAGTGACGGAAGTAGCAGCTGCCGTAGTTGATGAAATGGCGCACCCAGACGCATTGGATGTCTCCGATGATGCCGGAGTCGATGATTTCCTTCATTTTCCGTATGGATGGTGCGTAGCGCATGTTGTGTCCGAGAAAGAGCTTTGAACCGGATTCGTATGCGGCGCGGAGGATGTTGTCGCAGCCTTCGATGGAGATTGCCATCGGTTTTTCAAGGAAGACGGTTTTTCCCTCGTTGAGGGCGGCGACGGCCATTTCTTCATGATACTGATCGCGGACCATGATGAATACCGTGTTGACTTCGGGGTCGCGGAGAAGATCGCGGTAATCGGAATAGTCGCGGCATTTTTCTGCGGGGAGCTGTTCGTGAAAGCGGCGGAGCATTTCGGGATCGCGGTCGCAGATCGCGACGAATTCGAATTGTCCGGGCGTGCGGTTGCGGAAGATCATGCCGGCGCGCAGCGAAAGATCGCATCCGATGAGTCCCGCCTTGATTTTCATGTTCATGTCAGTTGCCTCCTTGAATTCCGAGCCGGAATTCGTGTGCGTTTTTGTAGAAGAATTTTTCCGTTTCAGCGGGGGAACCCCACCGGTAGTAGACGGAGCCGATGAGTTCAAAGAGAAGGGACCAGAACTGTTTGAGTTTCAGAGCGCGTCCGTTCTCTTCCGGAAGACCGTAGAACTGGTCGGTTGCGAAAAGGAGTTTCTGGTTGAAGAAGCGTCCGGAACCGTCGTGTGTCATTCGGTCGAGGTTTGCGAGAAGCTCAGGGATGGCGTTGCGGTATCCGCTGACGTCATGGACGATGTTCGGGCAGTAGTAGAGATTGTGGAAAGTCTCCTCCATCCACGGGTAGCCGAGGTGACCGCCGATGATTTTCAGTCGGGGGAAGGCTTCGCTGACGCCGGCGAGATACGCGGGACGCATTCCGTCGGGACCGTAGCCTCGCCCGGGGGCGCGGGTTTTACGCCATGCTCCCGCGGCGACCGCCATGCCTGTATGAAAGAGGATCGGCATTCCGAGCTGTTCCGCGCGTTCATAGTAAGGATAGAACTTTTCGTCGTTCCAGTTCGTGTCGGGTTTGTAGGGCTTCAGACCGATGAAACCCAGTTCGCGCAGGCGGTCGATCCGGTCGACTTCTCCGGAGAAGTCGAGATGTCCGAAAGCGAAGACGACGCCCGGATGCGCTTTCACGGCGTCGAGGATTTCGCTTGTCTCCGCGACCTGGATGCCGCCGAGGTTGTATCCGCAGAGATCCATGAGCCAGATTTCATCGAACGCGCCGGAGTCGGCGAGTTCGTGAAACCCTTCGTGATTGTGGACCAGATGCGCATGGGCGTCGATGCATTTCATGACAGACCCCGTCAGATGTTGAATTTCGGGGCTGCCGCGGTGGCGCGGTCGGTCGCGATGACGCAGTTGGAATGACGGCGGCAGTAGGTGACCGGGTAATCGTCGCCGGGCTGTCCGGCGGCGGCGATGCGCAGAATCGTGTTTGCCCAGAGGAATTCAGTGGATTCGTTTCGGGTCATGAGGAGCATCCGGCGCGCTCCGAGACACTGTCTCATGCCGAGCGAGATTGCGCGGCGCGGGAAGTTTTCGAGGTTTCCGCCGACGCCCTTATGGCGAGTGGAGTCGATCGTGCGCGTGAATTCGTTGATTTCGAGGATGCGCGGATCGGATTCCGCCACGCCGGGGCCCGGCTCGTTGAAGGCGACGTGTCCGTGAATGCCGATTCCGCCGAAGCAGACTTCGATTCCGCCCGCGTCTTCGATCATCTTCGGGAGATCCTGAAGAATCTGCGGCTGCGGAAAGATGATCTGCTCTTCCGGCATGAGCAGCTCCGGGCGGACGCGGTCGAAGAAGAGGCCGCCGATCTGACCGCGGAAGCTCAGCGGGCTGGTGATCGGAATCAGTTCGTCGCGCTCATCATCCACATATTCATCCATGAAGAAGAAGCGGACATTTTTGAGCGAGACGCTTTCGCGGTTGATTTTTTCCGCCATGATGCGGTACGGCTGAGTGGGACCGACCGGCATGATGAAGTTGATGATTCTCGCGCCCTTTGCCGCCTTTCGGAACTCGGCGACCATCTCTTCGGCGAGATACTCGTAGAGTTCATCGAGGGTTTCCGTGACTTTGAGTTGACCTTTGGACT
>URNE01000302.1 GCA_900549045.1 uncultured bacterium
CCTCATCAGAGGGATTTTTATGTTCAGAATCAAAGAGCTGAACAGGGGAAACACAATATGAAAAAAACAGGCGAACTCATCATCTGCCTTCTTGTCTTCATCTGCAACCTTCCGGGATTTGCGGAACAGGCAAAACCGGAAGAGAAAACCTACCGCATTCTGCAAATCAACTCCTACTCGTCCGCCGACCCGTTTTCGCGGAACATCGACAAGGGGATCAAGCAGTATCTCAACGATCAGGAAGTGATGTTCCACAGCGAAGTGTACGAGATCGGGGTGCGGTACTACCTCAGCAACAAACCCTCGCCCGCAGACGTGGAGGCGCTCCGCAAAAAACTGAACGGGAAATACGATCTCGTCATTCTCTGCAACAACGCGGCCGTGGATCTGTTTCTCGACGGGACGCTCCCCCTGCCCGCCGATACGCCGGTGCTCGTATCCTCCTATCACGGACCGCTTGCGCTGAAGCTCACGGGAAAAGCAAACGTGACCGGAATCGAAACGCGCAACCTCTGGTATCAGAATGCACTGTTCGCCGCACAGATATTCCCGAACATGAAACACATCATTCTCATTGCCGAGGCGGGCGCGGCGGGCGAAGAACAGGTCCGCGATTTCCAGGAAATGCTCATGGAACGCAAAAAAAACATGCCCGTTCCCGTCCGCCTCATCTCGGGGAAACACTATTCCACCGATGAAATGCTCGGGATCGTCGCCGCCCAGCCGCCGGACACGGTTGTTCTGTTCAGTTCCTGGAGTTCCGTAAAAGACAGAAAACTGGGCGGAGGGAACCGGGTTCTGCAATATCTCGGCAGCATCGCTCCGGGACCTGTCATCGGCAAATATCACTATTACATCCGCGACGGCGCCGCCGGAGGTGTCACAAATCTGGGGTACTATCAGGGTCTTCAGGCGGGAAAGATGGCGCAGCTGCTGTTGTCCGGAACCCAGGCGTCCGCGCTTCCGGTCCAGCAGGGTCCCATCCGCACGGTTCTGACGCACAAGGCGGTCAAACAGTTCAACATCCCGGCAACAAGCATTCCGTCGGGAACGGAACTCGTGGACGCGCCGCAGACTGCGCTCGAACGCAATTTCAACGCGGCGCTCGTCGCGGGGTTCGGCTGCATACTCCTGCTGGTCCTCTGGATCGCATATCTGCTCAAATGCCGCCTGCAGGAAAAGCGGCTCGCGGCGATGCTGCGGGTCGCTTCCGAAATGGCGCGTGTCGTAACGTTCCGCTGGGACATGGAAGGACAGGCTTATCAGACCGTCGCCAACCCGCATTTCTGGCCGGAACAGGAGGGCCGCCCGGTGCCTCCGGAAATGTGGCTGCTCCCCGAATTCACGCAGGCTTACCGGGAGATGTGGGGCCGTCTGCAGCGCGGCGAAAGCGATTCCGAACAGATCACTTATGCGGCGGGAACTCCGAGCGCAAAGAACTGGTTCGAAATGCGCGTCCGGAAAATTCTGAATCCTTCGGGCAAATATGAATTCTTCGGTCTCATTCAGGATATTTCCGAAGCAAGACGCGACGAAATGCGCTGCCGCGACAATCTGGCGCTGCTGGATTCGCTGATCGACAATCTGCCCGGCTGTTTCTTCGTCAAAGACATCGACGACCGCTACCGCTACATCATCGCCAACCGGCAGTTCGCCGACAAAACCGGGGTTTCCCAAAACAATATTGTCGGCTCCACCGATGAAGAAATCTTTTTTCACTCGCCCGACCTGGTCCAGCTCTACCGCAACACCGACGAGGCTCTGGCGAAATCCCGAAACCACATCGAACTCCGCGAACCGCTGATCGACAGGAACGGGAAGCGCCATGAAATCCGCTCCGTGAAAAGCACTTTTTCACTTTCCAACGGACGCAGGCTGCTGATCGGATTCGGCATTGACATCACCCGGCAGTTCGAACTCGAACAGCAGCAGAAGGCGGTCATCGAACGGCTGGATGATGCGCTGAAGGCGGAGAAGATCGTCAACGAATCGCTCGCGCGCATTGCAACCGCTTCCGATTTCCATTCCGCCGTCATGGACATGATCGACGTCATCGGTCGCCATTCCGGAGCCGACCGCTGTTACATCTACCGTTTCACCGACGACGCGCTCACTGGAGCTGTCTGCGAATTCGAATGGGTCAACAACGGCGTCCGCGCAATCCGCCATGCGCAAAAGCTGCTCCAGATTCCGGAAATTCCGGAATGGAAGGAACAGCTCCGGAGCGAAACGCCGATTCTCATTTCAGACTTCGACGAACTCACGCCGGAGTATCGGAAACGCGCACGGATTCTCCACGATTTTGAAATCCGTTCCTTCATCGCGGAAAGCATCCGGATCGACGGAAAACTCTACGGCTTCGTCGGAGTGGATTACGTCCGGAGCGTCAAGAATTTCACCGACAGCGACATTCACATGCTCGACTCCGTCGCCAAACTCTTCCGGCTGGCGATGGAGCGGTTCCGGAAATAAAACCTTTATTTGAAATACGCGCCGGCCTTCTTCAGCTCTGCACGCAGTTCCGCGCGGTCGATGTCGCAGGGGGAAACGCCGTGTTCAACAGCAAGCGCAGCGGCCTCGCCGGCAGCCTGTCCCGTAATGTAACATGCCGGAATCATGCGCACGGAAGAGAACATGTGACGGTCAGCGCCGATACAGCGTCCGCAAACCAGCATCTCGCGCTGTCCAAGCGGAAGAAGCGAGCGGTAGGGAATGCCGTAGCTCTCTCCCTTTTTGTAAGCGGAACCGGAATAGAGCTTTTTGTGCGCCTCAATCTCCTCGCGCCCCTGATGCGAAGGGTGAATGTCGGCAGGACAGCTGTAGCGTCCGATTTCATCCTCAAACGAACGGCGCGCCTCGTAATCTGCGCGGGTCAGCATGTATTCGCACTTGATCCGGCGCGATTCCCGGATTCCGAGCAGGGAACCGGAAGAGACGATCTCCGCACGGGAAAAGCCGTCGATGCGCCTGCGGTAGAAATTCTCGTACTCCCTGAGCAGGCGGCGGTTCCGGATAAGCCCGTCCGTCAGGGAACGCTCATCGGCGGAATCAATGTCGAACACATGCGTGATGTTTCCGGTTTCCGCACATTCGTTCGTCGGGAAAATTCCGGTGTGGTGATAATCTTCCTCGGAGAGCTCTCCGGAACGGAAGGCGGCTTCCAGAAGCGCGGGCATCTTTTCATCGTTGTGGCTGAACGCGCCGCCCTTCCGGAACGCCTCGTCATCGATACCCGCCCAGAGAGAACAGAGCGTGGACGGCATGACGTCGCCCGTAACCGGGTCGCCGATCTCATACTCCGCGCCCGCAAAAAACGCAAGCGTGCCGTCTCCCGTGCCGTCGATGAAACAGGATGCGGCAACGGCAAAGAGTCCGCCCGGGCCGGCAAAGACCGCGCGGCGGAGACGATTCTCCTCCTTCTGAACCGCGGCGAGACGGCAGTAATAGAGGACTTCAACGCCGGCCTCCGTCAGCAGTTTTTCATAAAGACGCTTGAGTTCCTCCGTGCGGATGCGCGCCCCGCCCTCCGGATTCAGACCGCGGATAATCTCCTTCCCGAATCCTCCGGCGAGGAAATTGACTCCGTCGGTGAACGGCATGAAACAGGGAACCATTGCGGCGGTGCTCATGCCGCCCGCCATCGTATGCGCATCCAGCAGAATGACTTTCCGTCCGCGCCGCGCGGCAGTAACCGCCGCCGCGATTCCGGCAGGTCCGGCCCCGACCACACAGATTTCCGCCGAGTATTTCAGCGGGATTTCAAGATTCAGATTGACCGTTTCCATAAAAAACTCCTTTTCATTGTG
>URNE01000303.1 GCA_900549045.1 uncultured bacterium
CGGCTTCTCGGATCGCCGGAGCATCCCGAATCATGAAAAGGAAGAGAGAAAATGGCAGTGGAACTTTCTTATGTGCTGATTACACCCTACTCGCTGAAAAAATCCAGAACCGGCGGCATCATTGCACGCCTGCTCTCCAGAACCGGACTTGAACTCGTCGCCGCACGCATGATCGCGCCGGACAAGGCGTTCGCCGAAGCATACGCCGAATCCCTCAAGCGCCGCGTCGGGGCACGCGACGAATTCGCCGCGAAAATTCTCTCCGACTACGTCATCGACAACTTCACGCCGCTCGAAGACGGACGCCGCGAACGCCTTCTGCTCCTCCTCTTCCGCGGAGAAGACGCCTGCCGCAAGCTCTATGAAGTCGTCGGCCAGCTCCCGAACTCCAAGAACCGCCGCGAAGACATCTACGGCGACACGATCCGCGACACCTACTGCAACCTCGTCTTCAACCGCGACGGCTCCCTGCTCTACTTCGAACCCGCAGTCTTCACCCCGCCGCACGTCGACGGCTGCGTCGAACGCCTCAAAATCATCGCCGACTTCATCGAACACGAAGAGAACATCGTCGACAACATCGTCCGTCCCGAGGATGAAGAGGGACGCGAGCGCACGCTTGTCATCATCAAGCCGGACAACTGGAGCCGTCCGAGCGCGCGCCCGGGCAACATCATCGACATGTTCAGCCGCACCTCGCTGCGCATCGTCGGCTGCAAAGTCTACCAGATGTCCGTCGCCGAAGCCCTGGAGTTCTACGGTCCCGTCAAACAGGCGCTCCGCAAGAAACTCGCGCCGGTCATTGCGAAGAAGGCGAAAGAGCTTCTCGAACACGAATACAAGATCGTTCTGCACGACTGCGAAGAGATGCTGGAGAAATCCGTCGGACGCGATTTCGCCGACGACCAGTTCAACCGCATCGTGGAATTCATGTCCGGCGTCCGTCCCGACAGCTGCCCGCCGGAAGAGCTCAACGCTCCGGGCAAAGTCAAATGCATGGTCCTGATCTACGAAGGCACCGACGCCGTCGCCAAAATCCGCACGGTTCTCGGCCCCACCGACCCGACCAAAGCTCCGGACGGCACGATCCGCCGCGAATTCGGCAAGGACGTCATGGTCAACACCGCGCACGCCTCCGACTCCCAGGAAAGCTACGAGCGCGAAACCCGCGTCATCAAGATCGACCGCAACAATATGGCGGCAATCATCCGCGACTATCTCAGCAACCACAAAGAGTGATCCATGGGACGTCAGCACGGAGAATACGACACGGAGACCGGATGCATGGCGGAGCTCGAAGAGCCACCCATGTACCGCGTCCTGCTGCTGAACGACGACTACACCCCGATGGATTTCGTCGTCGACGTTCTCCGCACGGTTTTCCACAAATCCCCCGCCGAGGCGGAACGCATCATGCTGAGCGTCCACGAAAAAGGCTCCGGACTCTGCGGAATCTACACATTCGAAACAGCGGAAACCAAAGTCTCCCGCGTCCGCACGAAAGCGAAGAGCGCGGGATTCCCCCTCCGCTGCACGATGGAGCCGGAATCATGAACCTTTCCGAAGAGGCCGAACTTTGTCTCCGGCAGGTGCACGGCTGCGTGGAACACCTTCATCATGAATATGTCCTGCCCGAACATCTGCTTTACGTTCTCGCGGACGGCGAAGCCATTCAGGATCTGTTCGGGCTGTTCGAAATTTCGGCGGCCGATGTACAGCGGCCGCTCGCCGATTTCCTCCGCAGAAAAGTGGAGGAGATTCCAGGCTGCGAAATCTCATTTTCCGACTCCGTCCTCCGCATCTTCAGCACCGCTCATCAGCAGGTGACCTCTTCCGGACGCGACCGGATTGAACTCACCGATCTGTTCATCGCGCTTTATTCCGAAACCAACTCCTACGCGGTCCGGCTCCTCAACTCGCTCGGGCTGGAGGAGACGGATATGCGCGCCGCCGTAACCGATGCCGTTCACCCGGAACTGCGCGGCGGCGGAGAAGACGATGATTCTTCATCCGTCAAGCAGGGACAGTCCGCGCTCGAACTCTACGCCGTAAACATGACCGCGCTCGCGAAAGAGGGCGGACTCGACGATGTCGTCGGGCGGACGCAGGAGCTGAACGCCATTCTCCGCACGCTCTCGCGCCGCAAGAAGAACAATCCTCTGCTGGTCGGTGAACCGGGCGTCGGCAAAACAGCCGTCGTCGAAGGACTCGCCGTCCGTGCGGCGAAAGGAAAACTGCCGGAAAAGTTTGCAAACCTCACGATTTACGCGCTCGACATGGGCGCGCTCACCGCAGGAACGAAATTCCGCGGACAGTTCGAGGAGCGGCTGAAAAAAGTCGTGCGCGAGCTCGGCGAAAAGCCGGAAGCGGTGCTGTTCATCGATGAAATCCATACGGTTGTCGGCGCCGGCGCCACCGGCAGCGGCTCCCTGGACGCCTCGAACATTCTGAAGCCGTATCTGAACAGCGGAACGCTCCGCTGCATCGGGGCGACCACGCACGAGGAATACCGCAATCAGGTGCTCAAGGACAAGGCGTTTTCGCGCCGTTTCCAGAAAATAGACGTTCCCGAGCCGTCTCCGGATGAAACCCTTCAGATTCTCTCCGGCATCGCTCCGGTTTATGAAAAACACTACGGAGTGAAGTTCGACAGAAAGGCCCTGATCCGGATTGTCGAGATTGCCGGACGCCATATTTTTGACCGTTTCATGCCCGACAAGGCGATTGACCTGCTCGACGAGGCGGGCGCGGCAAACGGCATGTCCGCCGCGCCGCTCAAACACATCACCGCCGACTACGCGGAAAATCTCGCGGCGGAAATGTTTCATCTTCCGAAGAACCGGTTGACGGGCGACGATGTTTCCAGGCTTCAGTCTCTCGAATCCGAACTGCGCCGCGCGGTGATCGGACAGGATCACGCAATCGCGGCTGTCGTCCAGGCGGTCAAACTCTCCCGCGCCGGACTCGCCGATGCGGAAAAACCGGTCGGTTCGTTCCTGTTTGCGGGTCCGACGGGCGTCGGAAAGACCGAACTTTCCAAACGTCTGGCGTCTGCCCTCGGGATCGAACTGATCCGCTTCGACATGAGCGAATACGCGGAGGAATACGCTGTCTCCAAACTGATCGGCTCCTCGCCCGGCTACGTCGGATTTGAACAGGGCGGACTTCTGACGGAACAGATCATCCGGCATCCGCACTGCGTGCTTCTTCTGGACGAAATGGAGAAAGCGCACCCGAAAATCTATGATCTCATGCTTCAGATCATGGATTACGGCGCCATGACCGACAATGCGGGCCGCAAAGCGGATTTCCGCAATGTCATTGTGATTATGACCTCAAACGTCGGAGCGAAATCGCTTTCGGAACACGCGATCGGCTTCAATGCGCAGGATCAGACGGGTTCCCGCGCGGACGCGGCGGTCCGCAAGCATTTTTCTCCCGAATTCCGGAACCGGTTAGACGGAATTATCCATTTCCATCCGCTCTCCCCGGATTCCATCCGCCGGATTGTGTGCAAGTTCCTTGAGGAAGCCTCGGCGCGGCTCGCATCCCGCAAACTTCATCTGGAAGCGGACGACAAGGCGATCGACTGGCTCGTTTCACACGGATTCGATGAAAAACTCGGCGCCCGTCCTCTGGAGCGCCTGATCCGCGACGGCATTCTCGCAAAACTTGCGGACCGCCTTCTTTCCGGCCGCCCCTCACGCGCCCGGACGGTCAGAGTTACCGCCGACGCCACCGGATTGACCGTACGCTGAAAAAAGTTCCCCGCGATGAAACCTGCGGGGATTTTGCATA
>URNE01000304.1 GCA_900549045.1 uncultured bacterium
TTTTTTTTTTTTTTAATGATACGGCGACCACCGAGATCTACACTCTTTCCCTACACGACGCTCTTCCGATCTGCTGGGTCCTCGCGGTTCCCGAAAGCTCCAATTTCCATTCTGTCAAGGATCTGGAAGGCAAGCGCATCGCGACCGAAGCGGTGGGCATGACGAAACGCTATCTTGCGGAAAATCATGTGAACGCGACCGTTGAATTCTCCTGGGGCGCAACCGAGGTCAAACCGCCGCGTCTCGCCGATGCGATCGTCGAGATCACCGAAACCGGTTCCTCCCTCCGCGCAAACAAACTGAAAATCATTGATACGCTCTGCACTTCCACGACGCGTTTCATCGCGAACAGGAAGGCGATGGAGTGTCCCTTCAAGAAGAAAAAAATCGAGCGCATCGCCATGCTGCTTCAGGCGGTTCTTCTCGCGGAAGGCAAAGTCGGCATCATGCTGAACATCCGCAAGAAAGATCTGCCGAACATTCTCGGCAAGCTTCCCGCGCTGGAACGTCCGACCGTGTCCGAACTCGCCGATCCCGAATGGGCGGCTCTGAATACGATTGTGACGGAACATGTTGTCCGTGATCTGATCCCGGAACTAAAAGAACTCGGTGCGTGCGGCATTGTTGAATACCCGCTGAACAAGCTGGTAGAATAAGAAATTTTTCCGCGGATGCTCTCTCTCCCCTTGGAGGCGGTCCCCCCGCTTCTTGCATCCGCGGATTTTTTTTGCCGCGGACGGCGGCCGGTGAGCTTTTTTGCAGAATCCGCTGTCTAATCCGGCAAAAGCGAAAGGGAACCTTATGAAATCTGTATTTATGATTGCCGCTCTCGTCATCCTAGCCGGGCTGGCGTCTGCTGGAGGAACTGTTATGCAAACCGCAAAAGATACAGCCGGAAACTTTTACTCGTATATTCAAAACGACCCGTTTGACACCCGCATCTACAAATTGCCGAACGGTCTGACCCTTTATCTTTCGCGCAATCCGATGCGTCCGCGCGTTTCGGTGCTGACGATTGTCCGCGCAGGCTCTTCCGATGAACCCGCCGATTCCACGGGGCTCGCCCACTATTTCGAGCACATGATGTTCAAGGGAACTCCGCGGATGGGAACGCTCGACTGGGCGAAGGAAAAACCGCTCCTCGACCGTATTTCCGAACTTTTTGAACAGCGGAAGATGGAGCCGGATCCCGTCCGCAAGAAGGAGCTTTATGCGGAAATCGACCGTGTTTCCGGTGAGGCGGCGAAGTATGCCGCGGCGGGCGAATTCTCCAAACTCGCGTCGTCTTTCGGCGCTTCCGGGCTCAATGCCGCAACCGGAGTCGATTTCACCGTTTACATGGGCGAGCTCCCCGCAAACGAGCTCGGGAATTATCTGAGACTGGATGCGGAACGTTTTTCGAATCCCGTGCTCCGTCTGTTCCACACCGAACTCGAGGCGGTTTACGAGGAGTTCAACCGCAGTCAGGACAAAGACGGGATGGTTTCATATCAGGTGCTAAACCGGGCGCTGCTGCCGGCGCATCCGGCGGGGCGCCCGATTATCGGCGAGCCCGACCACCTGAAAAATCCGTCGATGAAGGATATTATGACCTTCTTCAGCCGCTATTACGTTCCGGGCAATATGGCGCTTGCGATCATCGGCGATCTTGATTTCGAGAAGACGTATGCGCTTGCGCAGGAAACGTTCGGCAAGCTCAAAGCCGCACCCGTTCCCGAACGTAAAATGCCGGTGGAACAGCCGCTGACCGAAAACCGGAAGCTGACTGTCAGCGGTCCGGAGGCGGCGCATACGCGGCTCGGCTGGCGCATCGAACGCACGCCGCGCAACGGCGCACTCGTGACTCTGATCGCGCGTCTGCTCAAGGATTCGGGTTACGGCCTGCTTGAACAGAACCTTCTCCGCACGCAGAAGCTGCTCGGTGCGGGATGTCATCTGCGCACCGGACGCGAATACATGCTTTTCCTGCTCGACGGTTCGCCGCGGGCGGGGCAGTCGCTGGATGAGGTTTCCTCGCTGCTGCTCGCTGAACTTGAAAAGCTCCGCAAGGGCGAATACGGAGACTGGCGTATCGGCGCGGTTGCGGAAAACTGCCGTGTCACCATTGAGGAAATCCGCGAGGGGGACAACATGAATCTCGCCTGGGAGTTCGCCGACCTTTTTGTCAACGGCGATTCCTATGCGGAACTGCTTGCCACGCCCGACCGCATCGCCGGATTTACCAAAAAGGATGTGACGGAGTTTATCGAAAAGTACTTCAAATATCATATTCGAGTGGACAAGACGACCGGAGAGCCGACGAATCGGGTGAAGGTCGAGAAGCCGAAGATTACGCCCGTCGCCTTGAATTCGGAGAAGGAGTCGGAATACAGCCGCGCGTTTCTCCGGCTTCCGCCGCCTCCCGCGATTGAGCCGCGTTTCGTTGACGTCGCAAAGGATATTTCGAGCGTGGAACTGCCGAACGGAATCACCGTCAAACGCATGAACGCGGTTTCCGGTTCGAATCTTTTCCATGCGGAACGCGTCATTGATATTTCCACGTACGAAAACCGGAAGATTGAGCTTGCCATTGATTATCTGGAGTACATCGGAACGAGCCGCTACTCCGTCGATGCGCTGCGCCAGGAGTTCTACAAGCTCGGCGTGAAACAGTCGATCTCGATCGACAAGTACGCTCTCACCGCGGAACTTTCGGGACCGGCGGCGAATCTGAACAAAGCGGTCGCGCTCATGGAACACCTCGTCCGCGAGGCGAAACCGGATGCGGAGGCGTACAAGGCGTACGTCGACGGCATTCTGCAGGACCGCGCGGACGCGAAACTCAACCCGTCCGCGGTTTTTCAGCGCGGCATTTCGTATGCCTGGTACGGCAGGCACACTCCTTATACGGACAGTCTGACGGAGGCGGAATTGCGCGAAACGAAGCCGGAAGAGCTGCTTGCGCTTCTGCGGAACATTTTTGCGAAGTACAGGAGCACGTTCGCATATGCGGGTCCCGCTCCGCTGGAGGAGGTCGTCGAGGCGGCGAAGCTGATTCATTCGACCGGAACCGTTACGCCGCCGGACAAGGTGCGATACACGCCGCGTGCGGTGGAAAAGCCGAATATCTACATCATCGACTTCGAGGCGGTCCAGATGCGTGTAGGCTTTACGTCGCGCGGTCCGCTCTTCTCGCTTGCGGACCTGCCGTACGGCGAGATGTTCAATGAATATTTCTGCTCCGGTCTGGATTCGATCGTGTTTCAGGAGATCCGCGAGTCACGTGCGCTGGCGTATGCCGCGGGCGGTTCCTACGAGCAGCTTATGCGCAAAGGACGCCACAATGTCATTTACATGATCGCCGGAACGCAGAGCGACAAGCTGTTCGATGTGATTGACACGATGGGGGCGATTCTGCGGAAGATGCCGCTGTTCGAGGGCAAGTTCATCAGCGCCCGCGATTCGCTGGTGAAGCGGCTTGCCACGGAACGGATTATCGGACTTGAGCTTTTTGAGTTCGAGCAGAAAATGCGCCGGATGGGGGCGTATGCCGATTGGCGGCGCGCCGAATTCGACACGGTCCGCAACATGAAGCTGGATGCGCTGGCGGCGTTTTTCAACCGTGATCTCGCACCGCTGAAATATGACATCGTAATAGTCGGGAAAGCGTCGCTGATCGACCGGAAGAAACTTTCGGAGTACGGAACGGTTGTCGATCTCAAGCTGAAAGATATTTTCGGCTATTGAGAATTTATCATGGAAGGAAAAAACGGGAAACCGCCTCGCAGCCGGTTTCCCGTTTTCGATTCCGTCGGAAT
>URNE01000305.1 GCA_900549045.1 uncultured bacterium
ACGTCTGGCTGGAGGCGAATCCTTCTCCGGTGCGCCTGCTCGGGACGCTGGTTCTGCCCTCGTTCCGCAAGTCCAGCGCGGAGTTCCGCACAACCGTTTCAAACCCGTCGGGCGTCCGCGGAAAAGCGGAGCTGGTTTTCCGGTTCCGGAATGGAAAAGATGAACGGACGTTCCGTCATTCGTTCATGCTCAACGGAGAAAAACGCCAGCGAGTGAAGTTCTCGGAAGCGTGGAAAAATCCGCTTCTGTGGAACGCGGAGAATCCGCAGCTTTACACGCAGACTCTTTCTCTGAATGTAGACGGCAGCCCCGCGGACTCTTTGCCGGAGCGTCCGTTCGGCTTCCGCGAGGCGTGGGTCGAAAACGGCGAGTTCCGTCTGAACGGATTGAAAACGCGTTACCGCATGCTGACGAATCCGAGGCTCGAACATGCCGCATTTGCGAATCCGCGCGCGGCGGAGCAATACGTTTCCGGCCTCAAACACCTGAACTTCGACACCGTTCGCTTCAACCCGAATATCATGATGAACTCATCAAGTTTAAACGCGCGGGAGTATCTGCGGGCATGCGACCGGCTGGGTGTTTACAACCTCTTTCCCCTGCCGCCGTACGACAACGACGAGATGAGTCTCTACCGTGAAGGCGTGGAGAAGTTCTTTGAACATTACGGTCAGTACACGAGCATCATCATGTGGTACACCGACTTCAACACATGTCATTATCAGCGCAATCAGGATCCGTACTATCTGAACGATACTGAATATCTTCCGGAAAGGGTGATTCCGCCCCGCCGGAAAGCGATGACCGCGGAGCGGACCATCCGGGCGCTGGATTCAACGCGGGAGGTCTTCCAGCACGCCGGCGGAAACTCCGGAAAAATCTTTACGTCCATGAATTATCAGAGCTACGGCACGCCGCTTCAGGAGCAGGAAGACTGGCCGAAAATCTGGTCGGCAAATCATACGCAGCCGCTGATGGTGGTTGAATCCGGCTTCCCGTATCCGTTCCAGTTTCTGTATTTCGATGGACCTAAAGAGAACTGGCTGTTCGCGGAAAACGCTTCGCGCTTCTTCGGCGACGGAGTTTACCGCGCGGAGAAGAGACCGCGAATCCGAGGAGAGTTTTTCGCAAAGCTCGCCAGCCCCCTCCTTCCTCCGAATTACGTTCGTGTGTCGGCGGAGCACTATCGCCGGGTTCTCCGTGCGTGGCGCGGATACGATGTTTCGGCTCTGGGAGATTTCACAACTCTGAGGATTCTTTTTGCAGACCGGGGATTGTATCCTTGGCACAACCGTTTCTTCTGGGGCGTCGACCCGCAGGTCAAAGCTCCCGGAGTCCGTCCGGATTCCGCGCGTTTCGGCGAACCTCTCGTTGATTTTCTCGCCCCGACTCCGCTTGCAGATGTCGTCCGCCGGGAACTTGCGCCGCTCCGCGTTTTCCTCGCGGGAAAAACGGCGCAGTTCACGAACAAGGACCATGCGTTCACTTCCGGAGAAGCGTTCGAAAAGAGCGCAGTCGTCATCAACGACCGCACGGCGGCGCAGACTCTGCTTCTCCGCTGGAAATTCTCCGTGGGTGGCTCCGCCGTGGAAGAGGGAGAAAAAACTGTGACCGTGGAGCCGGGCGGCATCGAGAAAGTTCCGCTGAACTTCACCGCTCCGCGTGTCGCAAAACGCACCGGAGCGAAAATCGACCTGGAAGTCTTCCGCGACGGCGCGGCGTTTGACGCCGATTCGATGGACCTTCAGATTTTCCCGGTCCGCAAAATGGATTTTACAAACGTTGCGCCCGCCGCGCTCTACGATCCGCAGGGGAAAAAGGCGGAGCTGCTGGACAAAGCCGGGTTCCCGTACGTCAGAGTTTCGACGTTTGCGGAACTCATGCGACACCGTCTGCTGATTATCGGACAGAACGCGCTCGGCAAACACATTCCGGATTTCATCAAACAGCTCGAATCTTCCGGAGAACTTGCGATGGGATACAAAATCCTCGTGTTCGAGCAGCAGCCGGACGCCAATCTCGGCAACTTCGTCTTCGAGTCCCCGAGTTACCGCGAGGCGTTTGTACGCCGTCCGGATTCCGTTTACCTGCGCGGCCTGACCGATGCGGATTTGCGCGACTGGCGCGGCAGTTCGGACACCCGCCCCGAGAAGATCGTGAGTGTGGAAGAGACTCCGCATTATCCGCGATCCAAATGGAAAATCGGCAATTCCGGCATGGTTGCCGGGAACGTGATCCGCAAGCCTTCAAACGGTTCGTTCAATACCATTGTCGACTGCGGACCGAACCTGATGTTCTCCGCCCTGATGGAGGCGCGGAAACAGCACGGACTCCTCCTGTTCTGTCAGCTGGACGTCACGAGCCGTTACGGGAAAGACCCTGCCGCGACCCTTCTTGTGGACAATATTCTGAAGGAGTTCAGCGTGCCGTTCCTTCCGGTCAATCCGCTCCGCACCGTCTATTTCGGCGATGCGAAGAACGAGACGCGGCTGCGGAAACTCGGAGTCGAATACACCAAAGGGCGTTCCGTCGCCGACTTGGCTGGAGTGGAGGCTGTCATTCTGGGCGCGGATCCCGTCGCTCCGCAGCATCGCGCCGCATTTGAGAAAGAACTTGCAAAGCGCACCGGAAAACAGCACATCATCTGCCTGCCGGGAGCTCCGCTCGAACTCCTGCCGGTTCCGCTGAAACTCCGCAAAGTTTCCGGATTCAAGGCGGAACTGCCGCCTTCCGACCCGCTGTTCGACGGAATCGCGGAAGCGGATCTCTACTATCGTCAGCAACGCAGTTTCGACGTCGTCGAAGGTCCGGAGTTTCTGGTTGCGACAAAGCCCGCGATTTTTGCGAAACTCGACTGCTTCCCGAATCTGAAAATGACGCGAGCCGGCAACGGTGATGCCGCTGTTGTGATTTTCACCCTCGCTCCGGACGAGTTCGGCGACCTGTTTTGGAACGAGGAGAAAGTCTCGCGGGTCTGGAACTCGATTTTCTGCAATCTCGGCATCCGGACGGGCATGGATCTGAAGTTCTTCACCAACTCCAGAATGCGCCACAACCGCATCACTCCGAATCTGGACGAGATTCCAATCGTCGACGGTTCGCTGAAGCTGGATCCGTCGAACGGCGGCAAGCCCGCGGATACTTCCGGCTTCCGTCCGTACAAACTCGGGACGTCGTGGGAAAAACAGGGATTCCGGGATGCGAATCCGCATCATAAATATCCGGCAAAAACGCCCGCGAATCTGAAGGTTCCGTACGACGGTTACGCATGGGTCCGCGCCGAAGTCACGGTTCCGGAATCGTGGCGGGGCAGGAAGATCCGCCTGATCGGCGGACCGGTTGACGATGCCGACCGCACCTGGTTCAACGGACGGCTGATCGGGGAAACGCGGCTGGACAAAGTCCCGAACGCCTACGCGCTGAAGCGGAACTATCCGGTTCCGGAGGAAGCGATCCGTTTCGGAGAAAAGAACGAACTTCTGATTCAGGTTTTCGACCGCTGGGGCGAAGGCGGCGTCACCGGACCGCTCCTCCTGACCCTTGAACCGGAGAGTGTGCGCAACGAAAGTTCGCCTTATACGGAGAAGCTGAACTTTTACGACGTTGACGCCTTCCACAACTGGTGATGAATCCCGCCGGAGAGAACCCCTTGCTGTTCTCTCCGGCATTTCCGTCAACACGATCCGTTTTTCCGCAAAACCGTAATCGTACGCGATTCTTCAAACAGCGTTTTCCAGAGTTTCCACTGTGCAGACGATGCGGCAGCCGCCCGGGACAATCGGCTG
>URNE01000306.1 GCA_900549045.1 uncultured bacterium
ATGTCTGGTACGGCTGGCTTTACGACTTGGAAAGCCGTCTGCAGAATCTCCGAGAGCTTGGTTTTGAAGGAATCGAGAGGCTTGAAGCGAACGGTTCCGGAGACTCTCTCAGCAAAGCCGCTCTCTGCCGGAGGTCGGAATGGATTTCGCGACTTGCCGCGGTCCCGATCTTGCGGCTGGAGAGACTCTCAAAGAGAATGTCTCCGGCCGCTTGGCGCCGGTGTGTCGTCAGGAGATGAGTTTCCTCATGACGTCCGGCTCGAAGCCGCGCCGCTCCGCATAGGGAAGCAGCTGGTCCTCCTGAACCTTGCCGACGGCAAAGTAGGAGGATTCGGCATTCGCCAGAACAAGTGCGCATACGGATGCCTGAGGAACCATCATGAATGAGTCCGTCAATGCGGTTCCAAGCTCCTTTTCCGCATTCAGCAGACCGAAAATTTCGCGTTTGAGCGAATGGTCCGGAAGGGTGGGGTAGCCCGGAGCCGGACGGATTCCCGTATAGCGGTTGCGCAGAAGTTCGGCGACCGGAAGCGGCTTGCCCGTCTCGTATCCCCAGATTTCACGGCGCATCCGCAGGTGAATCACTTCCGCCGCGGCTTCCGCGACACGGTTCGCAACGGTCTTCAGCAGAATCGCGGAATAGTCGTCACCCTCCGCCTTGAATGCCGCCGCGCGTTCCTCCGCCCCGAAAACGGAAACGGCGAACATGCCGACGTAATCATCCTTCTCCGCGACGAAATCCGCAAGCGCCAGATACTTCGATTTGGTGTTCTGCTGGCGCAGAGTCGGAAATTCAGCATCCTGAATGTAGATCGCATCGGTGTCCGCGCGGGCGGGGAAGACGCCGCAGATGCACTCCGCGCGGAGCGGAACGGCGGCAAGCAGATCCTTTGCTTCGCGGACGAGGTCGGCAGAGCAGCAGCCGCGCAGCGGCATATCCCACGAACGGACAAATCCGTCCCAGTCGATGTACTCTTCCAGGGCGGGAAGCGTGAGGGTGAACCGGCGTGTTCCGGGCTGTTCCGGCGCGCGCGCGGCGTGTCCGTGTTTCTCCGCTTTTGCGCGCGCTTCGGGGTAGGGAAGATATGCATCCTGTTTCTGTCCGACCGCATCGGTGAGCGCGGCGTATTCCTCTTTGAGACGTTCGAGGAAGGGGCCGCGTTTTTCTGGATTCATCAGATTTGCGACGACGGGGACCGAGGCGGAGGCGTCGTGCGTGTAGATGACGGGCGCCGAGTAGAACGGCTGAATCTTGAGCGCGGTGTGGAGCTTGGAAGTCGCCGCGCCGCCGAGAAGAACGGGTATTTTAAGCCCGCGGCGTTCGAGTTCGCCGACGACGTTCACCATCTCCTCCAGCGAGGGCGTGATGAGTCCGCTGAGCCCGATGACGTCGGCGTTGTTTTCAACCGCCGCATCGACGATTGTTTTTGCCGGGACCATGACGCCGAGGTCGACGACGGTGCAGTTGTTGCACTGGAGGACCACGGAAACGATGTTTTTGCCGATGTCGTGCACATCGCCCTTGACGGTCGCGATGACGACTTTGCAGGATTTGCCGCCTTCGCCGCTCTCCTTGAGCGCTTCGATCGCGGGCATGAGTTCGGCGACGGAGCGTTTCATCACGCGAGCGCTCTTCACCACCTGCGGGAGGAACATGCGGCCGGAGGAGAAGAGCTCTCCGACGCGTCCCATGCCGTCCATGAGGGGGCCTTCGACGATTTTCATCGGAGACGGATAGGTTTTGAGCGCCTCCGCCATGTCTTCGGCGACATAGGAGTCGTCGCCCTTGACCAGCGAGCGCGCGATGCGTTCCGCGAGCGGTTCGGAGCGCCACTGGTCGGCAGACGCGGTTTTTTTCGTTTCGGTTTTGATTCCGGATGCGATTTCGATCATCTTTTCCGCCGCGCCGGGATCGGTGTTGAGCACGACGGCCTCCGCCGCTTTGCGCAGTTCCGGATCAAGGTCTTCGTAGACTCCAAGCTGGGCGGCGTTGACGATGCCCATGGTCATTCCGGCGTCGATCGCGTGCTTGAGGAACACCGTGTGGATGGCGCCGCGGACCGTGTCGTTGCCGCGGAAGGAGAACGAGACATTGCTGACTCCGCCGCTGATTCCGCAGAGCGGCATGTGCGTGTGAATGTAGCGTACCGCCTCAATGAAGTCGACTGCGTAGTTGTCGTGCTCCTTCATGCCGGTTGCGACGGCGAAAATATTCGGATCGAATACGATGTCTTCGGGCGCGACGCCCGCCTGTTCGGTCAGAAGTCTGTAGGAGCGTTCGCAGACTTTGATTCTTCGTTCCAGCGTGTCCGCCTGTCCTTTTTCATCGAACGCCATGACGAGAATCGCCGCGCCGAGACGCCGGATTTCCCGCGCTTTTTCGAGAAACTTCTCTTCACCTTCCTTGAGGCTGATGGAATTGACGATGCTTTTGCCCTGAATGCAGCGGAGCGCGGTTTTGACGACTTCCCAGTCGGAGGAGTCGACCATGATCGGCACGCGGGAAATTTCCGGTTCGGAGGCGAGGTAGAGCAGAAAACGCTTCATCGCGGCGGGGGAATCGAGCATGGCGTCGTCCATGTTGATGTCGATGATTGACGCTCCGTTTTCGATCTGGTGGAGCGCAACGGACATTGCCGCGTGCATGTCATCCGCCTTGATGAGGTTCAGAAATTTGCGCGAGCCGGCGACGTTGGTCCGTTCTCCGACGTTGATGAAATTCTTGTCGGGCGACGCGATGAACGGATCGAGTCCGGAGAGCCGCAGGTACGGTTTGATCTGCGGCGGCACGCGCGGCGCGATTCCTTCCACGGCTTTCGCGATTGCGCCGATATGAGCGGGCGTGGTTCCGCAGCATCCGCCGACGATGTTCAGAAGCCCCTCTTCGGCGAATTCGCGGATGATCGCCGCCATCTGATCGGGCGTCTGTTCGTATTTGCCGAAAATGTCGGGCAGTCCTGCGTTCGGGTGTGCGCTGACGAGGCACGGTGCTTTTGCCGCGAGTTCGGCGAGGTGCGGGTGCATCTCCTCCGCGCCGAGCGCGCAGTTGAAACCGACCGTGAGAAGCTCTTCGGTGTGAAGCATGGAGATGAGGAAGGCTTCCGCGCACTGGCCGGCGAGCATTCGTCCGCTGGCGTCGCTGAGCGTCGCCGAGAGCATGACGGGGATTCGGGTGTTGCGGGTCCGCATGGCGTTGCCGATTGCGTAGACCGCCGCTTTTGCGTTGAGGGTGTCGAAGATCGTTTCGACGAGGAGGATGTCGGCTCCTCCGTCGATCAGCGCTTCCGCCTGAACCTGATAGGTTGCGGCGAGTTCGTCGAAGGTGATGTTTCGCGCGGCGGGGTCGTCGACGGAGGGGGACATGGAGGCGGTCCGTCCGGTCGGTCCCATGCTTCCCGCGACGAAACGGGGCTTTCCCGGTGTGCGCGCGGTCATGGCGTCGGCTGCTTCGCGCGCGATTTTGGCTCCGGCGAACGCAAGGTCGTAGACGCGGTCTTCGAGACCGTAATCCGCCTGCGAGACGGCGTTCGAGTTGAAGGTGTTTGTCTCAATGATGTCCGCGCCGGCTTCGAGATATGCGTTGTGAACGGTCTTGACGGCGTCGGGACGGGTGATGCAGAGCACATCGTTGTCGCCCATGAGCGGTTTCGGATGGTTTGCAAATGGTCCGGCGTTGAAATCGGATTCCTTCAGTCCTTGCGCCTGAAGCATGGTTCCCATGGCTCCGTCGAGCACAAGAATGCGTTTCTGAAGCTGAGACTTCAAAAACTCAATTTTTTTTGAC
>URNE01000307.1 GCA_900549045.1 uncultured bacterium
TACTTGAGAATGTGTCACGATCTGATTTCAAGACTCCCCGAAAAAACGAGGTTTTGAAATCAGATCATGCACAGACTCTATCTTTATAACCCGGTAAGGAGGAATATTGAATGTCGGGCATTACAAACACACAAGACGGTAACTATTGTGCCGCCCACGTCGCTTACGCACTGAGCGAAGTCGCAGCCATCTATCCGATCACCCCGTCGTCCACCATGGGCGAGTGGGTCGATCAGTGGGCGGCAGAAGGCAAGAAGAACATTTGGGGCCAGCAGGTCAAAGTCGCGGAAATGCAGTCTGAAGCCGGCGCGGCCGGAGCCGTTCACGGTTCTCTGGTTGCGGGCGCTCTCACCAGCACCTACACCGCTTCCCAGGGTCTGCTCCTGATGATCCCGAACATGTACAAGATCGCCGGCGAACTCATCCCGACCGTCTTCCATGTCACCGCCCGTTCCCTCGCGGCTCAGTCGCTCGCCATCTTCGGCGACCATTCCGACGTCATGGCCTGCCGCAACACCGGCTTCGCCATGCTCGCCGCCGCTTCCGTCCAGGAAGAAATGGACCTCGCGCTCGTCGCCCACCTCTCCACCTACAAGGCTCGCGTTCCGTTCCTGCAGTTCTTCGACGGATTCCGCACCTCCCATGAAGTTCACAAGTACCATGAAATCTCCTACGACGAGATCAAGGAACTTGTCGAACCCAAGTACATTGAAGAGTTCCGCGCCCGCGGTCTCCGCCCGGACAATCCGATCACCAACGTCGGCGCCCAGAACCCGGACGTCTACTTCCAGGGCCGCGAAACGGTCAACAAATTCTACAACGCCACTCCGGCGATCGTTCAGGAATACATGGACAAGGTCGCAGCCAAGACCGGCCGTCAGTATCACCTTTTCGACTATGTCGGCGCAGCGGATGCAACCGACGTCATTGTCGCCATGGGTTCCAGCTGCGAAACCATCGACGAAACGATTGAGTACCTCAACGCAAAACGCGGCATGAAACTCGGTCTCGTCAAGATCCGCCTCTACCGTCCGTTCGACGTCGAAGCCTTCAAGAAAACGCTTCCCGCCACGGTCAAACGCATCGCGGTTCTCGACCGCACCAAAGAGCCGGGCGCAATCGGCGAACCCCTCTACCTCGATGTGGTCGTCGCCCTCGCCGGCATGAACATCCGCATCATCGGCGGCCGCTACGGTCTCTCCTCCAAGGAGTTCACCCCCTCCATGGTCCTCGCCGTCTACAAGCACCTCGCAAAGGACGGATTCCACGGCTTCACCGTCGGTATCGACGACGACGTCACCAACACCTCCCTCAAGGTCGACGAAGAGATCGTCACCGAGCCGGAAGGCACCACGAACTGCATGTTCTGGGGTCTCGGCGGCGACGGAACGGTCGGTGCGAACAAGAACTCCATCAAGATCATCGGCAAATACCGCGATGACATGGATGCCCAGGCGTACTTCTCCTACGACTCCAAGAAATCCTTCGGCGTCACCGTTTCGCACCTGCGTTTCGGCGTGAAACCGATCAAGAGCACCTACCTCATCACCTCTCCGGACTTCGTCTCCTGCTCCGCATTCAGCTATGTCGGACGCTACGATCTCCTGAAGGGCATCAAGGAAGGCGGAACATTCCTCCTGAACTCCCACTTCAGCAACGATGAAGTGTTCAAGCACCTCACCCGCGACATGCAGGAAACGATCATAGCCAAGAAGATCAAATTCTACAACATCAATGCGGAAAAACTGATCGCCGAACAGCCCGGACTCCGCGGCAAAGGCGCAAACACCGTCATGATGGTCGCATACTTCAAGGTCTCCGGAATCGTTCCGTTCGAAAAGGCGGAAGAGGGCATGAAGGAAATGACCAAGAAGACCTTCAAGAAAAAAGGCGACGACATCGTCAACATGAACCTCGCGCTCATTGACGCCGCAATCAACGCCTGCCAGCAGGTCCAGGTTCCCGCTTCCCTCGACGGCATTCCGTCCGCTCCGATGGTCAAGCTCCTCCCGGATCATGCTTCCGAATTCGCGAAGAAGATCATCGAACCCTCGATGAAACTCCAGGGCGACAGCATCCCGGTTTCCGCGATGTCCGTCGACGGCAAGATTCCGACCGGCACAGCCTGCCTCGAAAAACGCGGCATCGCTCCGCGCGTTCCGCACTGGAACTCCGCCACCTGCGTTCAGTGCAACGTCTGCGGCATGGCATGTCCGCACGCCGCAATCCGCGCCAAACTGATCGACCCGGCCAACCTCGCTTCCGCTCCGGCGTCCTTCAAGTCCGTCGCGGCAAAGGGCAAGGATTCCGCGCTCCAGTACAAGATCCAGGTCTACATCGAAGACTGCACCGGATGCGGCGTCTGCGTTGACCAGTGCACCGTGAACAAGGGCGGCAAGCTCGCTCCCGCGCTCACCTGGTCCACCCTCGAAGCGGAACGCGCCGCCGGCGAAAACGAAAACGAGAAGTTCTTCAACGACGTCCTCCCGGACAACGTCATGGGCTCCAACACCATCACCACCGTCAAGGGCGCAATGCTCCGCAAGCCGCTCTTCGAATTCTCCGGCGCGTGTGCCGGCTGCGGTGAAACCCCGTACGTCAAACTGATGGCTCAGCTCTTCGGCGAAAACGTCATGATCGCGAACGCCACCGGCTGCTCCTCCATCTACGGCGGAACCTTCCCGACCATTCCCTACACCAAGGACAAAAACGGCCGCGGTCCCGCATGGGCGAACTCCCTGTTCGAAGACAACGCCGAATTCGGGTTCGGCATGCGCATGGCCGTCGACGCCAACCGCGCTCTCCTCAAGCAGGAAGTCGAAACGATCCTCGCAAGCGACAAGGCTCCGGCGGATCTCAAGGACGCTCTCAACGGCGCAATGAGCCACTGGGACAACTCCAAGACTCCGGAAGCCGTTGAGGCTCAGAACAAGGCGAAGGCCGCAATCGCAAAGGCTCTCGAAGGATGCGGATGCGAGCACCTCAAAAAGGTCAGCGAACTCTCCGACTACTTCTGCGACAAGTCCGTCTGGATCGTCGGCGGCGACGGCTGGGCGAACGATATCGGTTACGGCGGCATTGACCACGTCCTCGCTCAGGGCAAGAACGTCAACATCCTCGTCCTCGACACCGAAGTTTACTCCAACACCGGCGGACAGGCGTCCAAGTCCACCCCGACCGCGGCGGTTGCAAAATTCGCAGCGGGCGGCAAAAAGACCTACAAGAAGAACATGGGCTTCATGAGCATGAGCTACGGCTATGTCTACGTCGCATCCGTCGCGATGGGCGCTGACAGAAACCAGACCATGAAGGCCTTCCTCGAGGCGGAAGTCTACAACGGTCCGTCCATCATCTTCGCATACGCTCCGTGTATCGCTCACGGTATCGATATGTCCAAGACCCAGACCGAGGAAAAACGCGCGGTCGACTGCGGCTACTATCCGCTCTACCGTTACAACCCGGCCAACGAAACTCCGTTCACCTGGGACGTCAAGACAGCCCCGAACGGAACCTTCCAGGACTTCATCCGTTCCGAAGGCCGTTACAAAGCTCTGCTGAAAGCCAACCCGGCTCATGCGGATGAACTCTACAAAAAAGCGGAAGCCGATGCGGCGAAACGCATGGAGTTCTATCAGCAGGTCGGTGCTCTGATGAAGTAATATTCATCGGCTGTCCGTAAAGCGCCGCGCCCGGTTCCCTCAAAAGAACCGGGCGCGCTTTTTTGTCTGAAAAACGGAAAAGAAATTCGATTT
>URNE01000308.1 GCA_900549045.1 uncultured bacterium
ACAGGGGCTTGCAAAATTTAAATAGGGAGTTATATTAATAAACTCTGTAGCGAAACATTACCTTAAAGGAGAATATTATGTACGCAATCATCAGCACAGGCGGAAAGCAGCTGAAGGTCACGAACGACGAAGTCGTGGCGGTCGAACGTCTTGCCGGAAACGCGGGCGACAAAGTTACCTTTGATCAGGTTCTCGCGGTCGGCGAAGGCGCAAACGTCAATTTCGGAACCCCCGTTGTCGAGGGCGCGAAAGTCGAAGCCGAAATCGTGGAGCACCTCCGCGGTCCCAAGCTTATCGCTTTCAAGATCAAACGTCGCAAAGGCTATCGTCTGCGCAAAGGCCACAGACAGGAACTCACCAAAGTCAAAATCCTTTCCGTGGGGTAATCTGTCATGCGTTATGATGCGAACGGAGCTTTGCTGGAAACCGAGATCCCGGGGCTGAAACCGGTGCATCGCGGCAAGGTGCGCGATATTTATGACATGGGCGACAGTCTCCTCTTTGTGGCGACCGACCGCATCAGTGCATTCGATTGCGTAATGCCGAACGGAATTCCCGACAAGGGCCGCGTGCTCACCGCGATGTCCCTCTTCTGGTTCAATCTGTTCTCCTGGGCTCCCAATCATGTGCTCTGCTCCGACGCATCCAAATTCCCGGCGGTCCTCAAATCCGTCGAGAAAGACCTTGCCGGACGCTCCATCCTCGTGAAAAAAGCCAAGACCATTCCTCTGGAATGCATCGTCCGCGGCTACATCACCGGAAGCGGATGGAGCTCCTACAAAAAAGACGGCACCGTCTGCGGACAGAAACTCCGCCCCGGATACCGTCAGGCGGAAAAGCTGGATGAAGCCATCTTCACCCCCTCCACGAAAGCGGATGAGGGACACGATGAAAACATCAGCTTCGAGCAGGCCTGCAAGCTGGTCGGAACCGAAAAGGCGACCCGCGTGAAAGAGCTCGCTCTCCGTCTCTACACCGAAGCCGCCGCGTATGCGGAAAAACGCGGAATCATCGTCGCCGATACCAAATTCGAATTCGGCGAATACAACGGTGAAGTCATCGTCATCGACGAAGTCCTCACTCCCGATTCCAGCCGTTTCTGGCCGAAGGATCAGTATCAGATCGGCTGCTCGCCGGTCAGTCTTGACAAACAGTACGTCCGCGACTATCTCGAGAGCCTCGACTGGGATAAAACCCCGCCGGCGCCCGCTCTCCCTGAAGAAGTCGTTGCAAAGACGCGCGAAAAATACCTCGAAGCACTCAAGGCGCTCTCGGGAGAGTCTCTTTCCTGATCCGTCCGGTTCTTCAAGCCCGGGGAGTTGCATCCGATGAAACCTGAACATTTCCAGAACAGCGTCGGGAAAGTCTCCCCGCAGGACTTTACTTTCAACGAGGGGCTGAAGCTTCAGTGCGGTCAGCTCCTCGCTCCAATCACTCTCCGTTACGAAACGTACGGAACCCTCTCTCCGGATGCCGACAACGCTATTCTCATCGAACATGCGCTTTCCGGCGACGCCCATGTTGCGGGCTATTATTCCGAATCCGATGAAAAGCCCGGCTGGTGGGATACCATGGTCGGTCCCGGAAAAACGTTCGATACAAACAAGTATTTCATCGTCTGCTCGAACGTGATCGGCGGCTGTTCCGGCTCCACGGGTCCCGGCTCGATGAATCCCGCAACCGGGACGCGCTACGGCATGGATTTCCCCTTCGTCACAATCGCCGACATGGTTCATGCGCAGAAAAAGCTCATGGATCATCTCGGAATCCGGAAATGGCTCTGCGTCGCGGGCGGTTCCATGGGCGGGATGCAGGTGCTCCGCTGGGCACTTCTCTATCCGGACTGCATGGAAAGCATCATCCCGATCGCGACGACTTCCCGCATTTCCGCTCAGTCCATCGCTTTCAACTGGGTCGGACGCGAAGCCATCATGAGCGATCCCGAATGGAACGGCGGCCATTACACCGACCAGCCGGACCGCGGGCTTGCCATCGCCCGCATGCTTGCCCACATCACCTATCTCAGTGAAGAATCCATGCGCCGCAAGTTCGGACGCAAACTGCAGTCGGCAAAGGATTATTCGTTCGATTTCGACAAGGATTTCAGCGTGGAGAGCTATCTGGAACACCAGGGAATGCGTTTTGTCGACCGCTTCGACGCAAACGCTTATCTTTACATCACCCGCGCTATCGACTATTTTGACGTTGCGGACAAATCGAACGGCGACCTCGCGAAGGGCCTTCTCCCGATTCAGTGTAAAACGCTTGTCGTTTCGTTTTCCAGCGACTGGCTGTTCCCCCCGGAACAGTCGCGCGAAATGGTGCGCGGAATGCTGAAAAACGGACTTGATGTGACCTACTGCAACATCAAATCTTCGTACGGACACGATGCGTTTCTGCTGGAGGACGACACGCTGGGGCGTCTGATTTCAAACTTTCTTGCGAACGTCAAACCGAAGGCGGCAAAATGACAGAAGAGAATCTCCGTCTCAACCACGACACCACGCTCTCCCGCGATGACCTGACGACCATCGTTTCGATGATTCCGGACGGCTCGCGCATTCTCGACCTCGGCTGCGGCTCCGGACGCCTGCTGCGTCTGCTTGCCGAACTCAAGCACGGCAAAGTCATGGGCGTGGAGTGCGACCAGTCGAAGGTGATTGAATGCACCGGCCGCGGTGTTCCGGTCATTCAGGCGGACCTCGATGAAGGACTGCCGGATTTTGCCGACCAGAGCTATGACTTCGTGATTCTGAGCCGCACGCTTCAGGCGGTGAAGCGTCCCGATCAGCTGCTCGACGAGATTTTCCGCGTCGGCAAAACGGGCATCATCAGCTTCATCAATTTCGGACACTGCTCGGCGCGTCTTCAGCTCCTGTTCGGCGACATGCCGGAGACGAAGACTCTGCCGTGGAGCTGGTTTGACACGCCGAACATCCACCTTGCCACGATCGCGGACTTCCGCCGTCTCTGCAAGGAGAAGCAGATCCGCATTCTCCGCGAGATTCCGCTTTCGATGCGGACGGATCCTTTTGCGCGTCTTGCCGATCTCTGGCCGAACTTTTTTGCTTCAACCTGCGTGTTCATTCTTCAAAGATGAAACGATACGGCTATGTTTTTCTGACATTGTGCGGGCTTGCGGTTCTTGCCGTCCTCTATGTCTATCCGCCGGAGAATCTAGGCTACGACCTCTGTCCGGCGCGCCGTCTCATGGGTGTTCAGTGTGCCGGCTGCGGCGTGACCCGCGCCACGCGCGCTCTGCTTCACGGCGAGTTCCGGACGGCGTTTCAGCTGAATCCCCTGTACATGTTTTTTCTTCCGTTTTTGCTCTATCTCTGGTTTGTCGCCGGGCAATATGCGTTTGATGCAAAGAAGCCTTTTCCGCTTTTCACCCGTAAAATCACGGGCGTATTCCTCTCCGTTCTCCTCCTCTTTACATTGCTTCGGAATATTGTTCATTGACAGGTTGGCTGGATATATAGCCGACTTGTCAATGAACCCGCTTGAAATATGCGTGAATGCAGGATATGTTATAGAACCGGCAACTAAATATTTGACAAATCTGGCTTGTGTTTCTGCGGAGTTGTGATACATTGCTTCATTATGGACATTGATTGCAGAAAAACGACAGGCAAGGCGCTTTTAGAGCGCAGGAAACTTCTGATTCATCTTTGGAAGACGAATCAGATAAAACACACCTACACAGCGGCGGCAAAAGCCGTCGGGATTTCGCGTCAAACAGCTGCCAAAT